>JASLJO010000184.1 GCA_030152505.1 Solirubrobacterales bacterium
GTTCAGTTCGGTGTAACGGGCGATCTCGTACATCGACTGCCCGACACCGACGGCGGCGGCAAGGTGGACGACGCGATCGGCGCCGGCGAGCGCCCGGTCGGCGAGAGCCACGTCGCCGACGTCGCCGGCGATCAGCTCCACCGAGTCGGGGAGGTCGGCCGCGGCGCCGCTGTGGACCTGCTCCTCCAGCGAGTCGAGGACGACGACGTCGTCACCCCGCGAGACCAGCTCACGGACCACATGTGAGCCGATGAATCCTGCGCCTCCGGTTACGAGAGTTTTCATAGCCCTTCCATTCCCAAGGTCGAAAGTCGAGTTCGCCTGACCAACGCCCGGCCGGGAGGGATTCTTTTAAGGAACAGGCTCCAAGACGGCGCCGCTGCCGAGCTGTGCAAGAAGCCCGCCCACGCGCCCGTTCATCAGTGACCGGGCGACGCGCGCGCCAACAACCCCGAACCTGTACCGCCGGAGGGTCCTTTTGGAGCTGGTCAAGATCTTGCGAGAGCTGTCGAGGCGCAGGCGGCTGGTTGCTCTGGTGCTCGGCTTCTCTCTCCTTGTCGGGTTTCTGCTCGCCTTCAAGCCGGGCCTGCCGCCGCAGAGCCGCCAGTACCAGGTCTCACTGGCTTCGGCGGACATCCTGATCGACACCAGCGACTCGCAGGTCGTCGCCGTCGGTGGCAAAGGACCCGACCTGGCGACCCTGGCCGGTCGCGCCAACCTGATCGGCAACCTGATGACCGGCGGCCCGCTGAAGGACGCGATCGCCAAGGGCGCCGGCATGTCCTCCGGTCACCTGATCGTCGTGCCGCCGGCCAATATCAACACGCCCGGGGTGGCGCCAGTACCGGTGACGCCGCCGGCGAGTCGCGGGCTCTCGGATGCTGAGGCGACGGTCCTCAACCTCTCCGTTGACGAAACGCTGCCGATCCTCCATGTCGTCGTTCAGGCCCCTGATGTGGGGACGGCGAGCAGGCTTACGAGCGCGACGATCGTCGCCTTGCGCGGTTACCTGGGCTCGGTTGCCGCGTCGCAGAACATTCCCGCCGCCAACCAGCTGGTCGTCAGGAAGTTCGGCGCTCCGGTGGCCCAAACCGCGACGCGCGGCCTGCCCCGGCGGTTCGCGTTGATTGCAACGATCATGTTGGCCCTGCTGGGCTGCGGTGCGATCGTGGGCGGCTCGTGGTTTGCCCGCAGCTGGCGGCAGATCGAAGCCGCCGAGGCCCGCGGGCACGCCGCCGAGGACGGCGGGCAAGTGACCAGCGAGGTCGCCGAGCTACCGCCCCCCGCGGTCCGCCGGAAGCCGGCCTTGCCGCTTCGTCGCTGACGTCGCGGCATCCGACCGGAAATCGCCCGCTGCAGGCTGTCGTGATGTCCGTAGCGGTCGCGCACCGTGAGCGTCACATACCGCGTACCGGTGCGCGGAGCCCGGTAACGGACCGCGCAGCCTCGCCGACGACGGTAGACCCCCACCGCTGGTCCGCCTTTGACCGTCCAGATGCAGGTCAGCGGTTGCGTTCCCTTCGATGCGCTTCCGTCGAGCTCGACCACCTCCCCGGGCCGCACGCCGGTGGGGAGATGCCAGATCGCCCGAACCGCGCGATGCGGGGAGCGTGCGCCGGCCGGCGAGCCGAGCGCCGCCGTCCGCGCCGGCCCGGTTGGTCCTTCTGGTGAGCTCGAACCGCCACCGGGCTGACCCGGTCCATCAGGGGTTGGCAGGGCGGTGTCGCAGCCCGGCTGGCCGTCGTCGCAGACGGGCTGAGAGCTGTCGTCCCAGACGTTGCCTTCCCAGATGTGATGCGGGCCCGAGTAGGTGTAGGCGGCGACACCGTAGTAGCCACCGAGCGGGAAGTAGCCGAAGGCGTCAGCGCCGTTGCCACACGCCGTCCCCCCGCTGCCGGGGTCGTAGACGGGGCTCGTCGCGCAGCGAGCGAAGCGGTTGCCGCTGACGTTGGTCGAGCCGACCGCGGAGCTGCTGTTCGCCTGCGGGTAGAGGATGTAGCCGCCGCCGGCCAGGAGGCTGTCGGTGACGGTGAAGTCGTTGCCGCCGCAGATCGTGTCGCCGAACACGGTGGCCGTCTGCTGGTGGGTGTTGATCAGCGTGCTGTGGTCGACGTTCACGCTCGCGCCGCAGACGTAGATGTCCTCGTCGTGGGATCCGGTGTAGGCCGCGTCGACCACCATGTAGGCGTCGCGGAAGGTGCCCGCGCCCTCCCAGCAGTCAGCGCAGCGGTGGAAGTAGACCCGGGTGGCGGTTGCGCCCGGGTTGTTGTTGTGGTTCCAGACGGCCGACTGCAGGCCGCTCACGTCGCTTGCTGGGCCGGAGATCTCGCTGTCTTCGATCGTGAAGTTGTCGGCGCCGTCGTCGAGGATGACCGCGTAGCTGCCGCTGTCACCCGAGGTCCTGGTTATCCGGCTGTCCTCGATCTTCACGTTGTCGGCGGCCACGGTCACGGTGCCGATGAGGTCGAGACCGCTGAGCACCGCACCGTCGCTGGAGACGGTTCTCGATCCGGACGGCGTCAGGGCCGTGCCCGCCGGTACGCCCGTATTGGTCGCGTCGGGGTAGCCGCAGGCGCTTGGGCTTGCCAGGCAGGCGGCGGCGACGGAGGGGGAGAGGGAAAGCCCCGCCACGACCATCAGGAGGGCAAGCGGCACCGCTTTTCGCATCGATCCGGCACCTGCCGCCGGCCCAGACACCCGCGACCAGAGGTACCCGAGGCTTCCTATGGCAAGGCCGGGCGCCCGTTGTCGTCCCATACGTTCCTACGCCAGATCTGACCCCGCCCGCGGTAGTAGTAGGCGGCGACTCCGTAGTAGCCGCCCTGCGGGAAGATCCCGCCGGCATCCGGACCCCCCGCGCAGGAGGTGCCGCCGGAGGAGCTGTCGTAGACGGCCTTCGTCGCGCAGCGGGCGAAGCGGTTGCCGACCACCTTCATCGAGCCGGTTCGGGCGCTGCTGTTCGCCTGTGGGTAGAGCAGGTAGCCGCCGCCGGCCAGCAGGCTGTCGGTGACGACGAACCTGTTGCCGCCGCAACCGGCGTCGCCGAACACGGTCGCCGTCTGCGAGTGCCGGTTGACGAGCGTGCTGTGGTCGACGTTGACGCTCGCGCCACAGACGTAGATGTCCTCGTCGTGGGAGCCTGGGTAGGCCGCGTCGACCACCATGTAGACGTCGCGGAACGTGCCCGCGCCCTCCCAGCAGTCGGCGCAGCGGTGGAAGTGGACCCGGCTGGCCGTCGCGCCCGGGTTGTCGTAGTGGTTCCAGACAGCGGACTGGAGGCCGGGGGCCCGGCCCGTTGAACCGAGGACCTCACTGCGACGGATCGTGAAGCCGTCGGCGCCCTCGTTGAGGATGATCGCGTAGCTGCCGCTTCCCCCCGAGGGCTGGACGATGCGACTGTCTTCGATCGTCACGTCATCGGCGTCGATCGTCACCGAGCCGGTTATGCGCAGGCCGGCCAGCGTGGTTCCGTCGTCGGAGATGGTCACCGAGCCCGAGGGGCGCAGCGACGTTCCGGCCGGTACGCCGGTGCTCGTCGCGTCGGGATAGCCACACCGGCTTGGCCGCGAGAAGCAATCGGCCCTTTGGGAGTGGGAGTGCGGGTGCGGTCGGGCATGAGGGGTGCCCATCAGGGAGGTGAGCACGGCGAGCAGCACCGCTACGCCGGACCAGATCGAGTCGGCCCCGCCGTTCATGGAGCGCTCGCTCGCACCAGTGGACGCAGACGGTCGCGAGTCTCGGTGGCGGCGCGGCGCAGCAGCGGCCAGGCGCTGGGACGGGGGGAGGGGATCGCCGCTGGGTCGACGGCGGCGGCCGGCGCCAGCCGGATCTCGAGCGGCTCGGGCGGGACGCGCGCCGGCGCGTCGAACGGGAGCACCTCGCCGCCGACCGTCCAGCCGACGAAGTTCCCGTCGAGCCGGCGCGGGCGCTCGACGAGGACCGACTCGACGCCCTCCTGGACCGGCAAGCGGAGCCGGTGCGCGTAGGGCCGGACGTGGAGAACCCCGTCGCGCAGCGATGTGGCATGGTTGGACGTCGCTATCTCGCCCAACGAGGACCAGCGAACCGCTCCCAGCCCGTTGACCTGCGCGACCTTCTCGGCGAGCAGGTCGAGGCCATCGGCGAGGTCCTCGTGATGGCCGTAGAGGATCAGTGGCTGGTCGAGGTAGGCTCGCAAGGCGAGCTCTTCGGCATCGGCGGTGAGCGGCAGTCGGGGGATCACGGCGCAGCCGGCGGAAAACTCGGCCGGCTCCCAGCCGGCGAGGGGTCGGTCGGCGGGCGGACGCTCGCGCCAGGGCAGGGGGTGGATCGCGCAGAGAGCATCGAAGCCGAGCGGGCCCAGCGCGTGCGCCACCGTCGCCGAGCACATCCCGTGCGGCGCCGTCATGACCCGGTCGATGTGCAGGCCATAGCGCGACTCGAGTCGGGCGACCCGCCGCAGCGCCTGGGCGACGATCGCCACGGCGCCGGAGTCGCTTGCCACGCGCACCAGCTCGCGGTCCAGGTGGTCGTTGCCGTGGAAGGCGAGCGAGAGACGGTCAGGCCGGCCGCGGAAGAGCTTCACCGTGGCCCGGTGCTGGCGCCCACCGTCGAGCGGAATCATCGCCATCGAGGCGTGGTAGCCGTGAGCGTCCGCGTGGTCCAACAGCTGCGCGTAGTCGATGAAGCCATAGGTCCGCCAGCGCAGGTTTGGGTCGTCGAAGAGGATCGCCGCGCGCAGCGGTGGCGGCTCGTAGGCATCGGCCGCGCTCACCTCGCGCAGGAACTCGATCAGCGCGATCGCCGCGAGGGGACGTTCGGCAAGCAGGTCGCGCAGCGTCTGCGCCGACTCCAGCTCGGGCAGAGACGAGGAGACCCGATAGCCAGAGGGCGAGCTTCGGGCTCTGGTCCATACCGGCCGCGAATCGCTCGATGCCAGCACCTCCGTGTCCCCGTCCACCGATCCCAGCTCGGGTTCGTCGAGCGGATCGATGACGCTGAGGCCGCGGACGCGGCTGTCCAGCCGGCCTCCGTCGGCAAGCTGAGCTCGGCTGGGCGTGGGAGCACGGGTGTCTCCGCTTCCGAAAACCAGCGTGGGGCGTTCAGCGTCAAGCGTCTCGCCGCCAAAGACGATCGTCGCCTCGGCGCCGCCGGCGTGCGTTGCGGCGAAGGCGACCGGAAACGTGGCTTCCAGGGTGGCGAACAGCCGCGGCCTGGCGTGCAGCGACGCCTGCGGCCGAACCGCAACTCTCGCTCTTCGCTTGGGGTCTCCCTGCATGGGCTGAGTATCAACGCCCGCCGTCAGGACCTTCTTGTGAAGCCGTTTCAGGGTGGAAGATCGCCGCGGCGCACCGCGTTGACTCAGCGGTGCAGCTTGGAATGCACATGCGCGAGCTGTGGGGCCAGAAGATCGGGTTGGCGATCGCGTTGGTCATCGCCCTGATCGCCGCGATCAGGGTCCTCTTTGGGATCGGCCTCTTTCCGCCCCACCTCGAGGCCAACTCGCAGAGCCTTGCGAGCGCCTCCACGCAGGTGGTCGTCGACACCCCGCGCTCCTCGGTGATCGACCTGCGCGAGGACACCTACAGCTTCACCGGACTGACCAATCGGGCACTGCTCCTGGGGAACGTGATGGCGAGCCTGCCGGTCCGCGAGTACATCGCCCGCCGGGCGGACGTGCCGGCGGCGCTCATCAGGATCCAGGCGCCACTGACGTCGGAACAGCCACGGGTGGTCACCGACGGTGCGCACCAGCCGAAGACCTCGGACATCCTCCGCTCGCCGGAGGAATACCGCCTGAACATACAGGCGAACCCGACCGTGCCGGTGCTGAGCATCTACGCCGAGGCACCGGACGGTGTCGCGGCGGGCAAGCTCGCCAACGCCTCGGTGGACGGCCTGCGCGACTACCTTCAGGCCCTCGCTGTCGAGCACGACACTCCGGCGGCGAAGCAGGTGGCGCTGGTCCAGCTGGGTCGGGCGAGCGGCGGGACGATCGATCCCGGGGCCGGCATCGAGCTGGCGATCCTCGTCTTCCTCTTCGTCTTCTCGATCGCCGCCGCCGCGGTGCTGTTCATCGCCCGAGTGCGTCGCGGCTGGACCGCCTCGGACGGTTCGGGCGCGCCGCTGCGGGCGGGCTGAGCGCAATGGAGTCGGTCAGCATCCTGCGGGCGCTGTCGCGTAGGCCGCTGCTGCTCGGTCTGGGCGCGCTGCTTGCCGTGGCCGTCGGACTGCTCGCCGCCTACCAGGTTTCATTGCTCCCGCCAGGCGTGCAGGGCAAGGCGACGACCGCCGGCTTCGCACAACAGCGGGTTTTGGTCGATACGCCTACTTCGCTGGTCGCCGATGCCAAGGCGAAAGGCGCATCGGCGATCGTGATCCGGGCGGCGGTCCTGGCGGACCTGATCTCCTCCGACGGAGTGCGAGCCGAGATCGCCCGCGAAGTCGGCGTGGCGCCGGGGGCGGTCGGCACGATCTCTTCGACCGTCGCCTCGCCGCAGACCGAATCTCCGCTGGCCAAGCAGGTGCTCGAAGTGACCCGGCCGGTCGAGCCCTACGTGATCAGCGTCGGCCTCGAAGCGGGCCAACCGATCCTCTCCATCCAGACCGTCGCGCCCGATCCCCATGCCGCCGCTCGCCTGATCAGCGCGACGACGACGGCGCTTGTCAGAGCCGGTCGTGGCGCCGCGCCGGCCCGGGGCCCGGTCAGGGTCGAGAGGCTGGGCTCGGCGCAGGTGGGTGCCAGGCAGGCGGGTGGCAGCAAGAAAAAAGCGGCGCTCGCGGCGTCGGCGATCTTCATCCTCTGGTGCGTCGCCCTTGCCGCCGCCGATGGCATCGCCCACCGCCGGCGCCTTGCCGGGGATTGGGAGAGCGGGTCCGGCGTGAGCGCCTGACGCAAGCTTTCCCAGTGGCATCTCGTTTCTTCGACGGACCGATGTCAGAGACCGCGGCCAGAGCCGACGAGATGCACGTGGAGCACGAGGTGGCGGGGGCGAGGATGCCGCTCGTCAAGGTCATCGTGCCCTGTTACAACTACGCCGCCCACCTGACCGATTGCGTCGAGAGCGTGTTGAGCCAGGCGGGAGTCGAGGTGCGGGTGCTGATCGTCGACGACTGCTCGCCGGACGAGACGCCCGAGGTTGGCCGGCGGCTCGCTGCCGAGGACGACCGGGTCGAGTACCGCCGCCACGAGCGCAACGTCGGTCTGATTCCGACCGCCAACGAAGGGCTCGAGTGGGCGGCGGACAGCGACTACGTGGTGATCATCTCCGCCGACGACCTGCTGGTGCCGGGATCGCTGCAGCGGGCGACGAGCGTGATGGAGGCCCACCCACGGGTGGGGCTGGTCTACGGGCGGGCTG
Organism: Solirubrobacterales bacterium; assembly: GCA_030152505.1. Taxonomy (GTDB): domain Bacteria; phylum Actinomycetota; class Thermoleophilia; order Solirubrobacterales; family 70-9; genus VRUE01. The sequence continues at coordinate 7,341 of JASLJO010000184.1, forward strand.
TCCAGTTCGCCTCCGGCCAGTCGCCGCCGACCGGCGCCGGGATCTGGGCAGGGACGCGGATCTGGTCGGACGAGGGCTGGATCCGGTTGCCGCTGCCGCGCGCCGATCGCTGGCGGGGGACGAAGATCTGGTCCGGGGAAGATTGGATCCGGATCCGTTGTCGCTCCGGTCACGGCTGCATCTCCTCACCGGAGGCGATCGTCCGCACCTCGGTGCAGCGCGAGGTCGGCCTCTACGACCCCGCCGCCGGGCACATGAGCGAGGTGAACATGTGGCTTCGCGTCGCCGCGGTCTCCGACGTCGCATATGTCAAGGGCGCCCAGGCGTTGTACCGCATCCACACCGAGAGCATGTCGCGCACGATGCTCACCGACACGAGTGGGCCCCTGATCGAAATCACCGATCGCCGAACCGCCTTCGAGTACTTCTTCGTCGGCGCCGGCAGCAGGCTCCCCGACACGGCCCGACTGCACGACACGGTCTGTCGCACCCTCGCTCGTCAGGCGCTCTGGCGGGCCAGCCGGGCATACGACCGGGGTGCGGTCCGCGACGCGGAGGGGCGCTCGGCGGACGACCTGGTCGCCTTTGCCCTGGAGACCTACCCGCGGGCACGCCGTCTGCGCGAGTGGTGGGGCCTGCGCCTGCGGCGGCGGATCGGCGCCGGGCGCAGCCTCTGGTTCCCGCTCTTCCCGCTCACCGGCGCCGCCCATCGGCTGCGCGCCCACTACAACCGCTTCCGCCTCCATGCGCGCGGGATCTGACAGAGCGGGCAGGGAGCGCATCGCCCGATCGGCCGGCGGTTTCGCCCAGACGCCACGGATCTGGAAGTACCGGTTGCTCTCGTCCTGTCGCCCCGCGGGTGCCGCTCCGCGCATCCTGCAGCCGGTCCGCTTCGTCGGCGCGGGGGAGATCGTGCTCGGCGAGGACGTGCAGTTCGGTTGGCGTGACTCGCCGCTCTTCTACAGCGGCTACTGCCACGTCGAGGCGAGCGGCGAGCGGGCGAGGATCGAGGTCGGCGACCGCACCGAGTTCAACAACAACCTGATGATCAAGAGCGAGGGCGGCGGCATCCGGATCGGCCGCGACGGCCTCTTCGGCGCCCACGTGGAGATCTTCGACAGCGACTTCCACGACCTGCACCCGGCCCGGCGCAAGACCGGCGCGGCGCGGGTCGCCCCCGTGGAGATCGGCGACAACGTCTTCGTCGGCATGGGCGTCCGCATCCTCAAGGGAGCGACGATCGGCGCCGACGCGGTGATCGGCGCCGGTTCGGTGGTCACCGGGACGATCCCCGCCGGTGTCGTCGCCGCCGGCAACCCGGCCCGGGTGGTGCGCGAGCTATGAGCGATCCCAGTCAGATCCCGCCGGCAGCCGAGACGCTCGAGAGCCAGGGGGCCGACGACGTCCTCTCGAACGAGGACCTGACCCGGGCGGCGGCCGCGGGACTGCGCTGGATCGCTTACGCGCGGCTGGCGATCGAGGTGGTGCTGTTCGGGACGATGGTGCTGTTGGCGCGGATGATCCCGCCAGCGGCCTTCGGCATCTTCGCCGTCGTCATGATCGTCCAGGAGCTGGCCCTGATGATGCCGATGGAGGGGATCGGCGGCGCGCTGGTGCAGCGCCGTTCGATCGGCCGCGACCACCTGCGCGGCGGCCTCGCCCTCAGCTGCGGCATCGGCCTGCTCCTCGTCGGCCTCACCGTGTTGATCGCGGTGGTCGTGGTCGAGCCTCTGCTCGGCCACCAGACCGAGATGCTGACGATCGCCACCACGCCCTACTTCCTCCTCGGCGCGGTCTACGCGGTGCCGATGGCGGTGCTGCGCCGACGCCTCGACTTCCGCCGCCTCAGCATCATCGACCTCTCGCTGAACGCGACCCGGGCGCTCGCCAGCCTCGCCCTGGCGCTGGCGGGCCTCAACGCTCCGGCGCTCGTCTTCGGCAGCATGATCGGGATGGCGGTGGCGCTCTGTCTGGCCCTCGCCTTCGCACCGGTGCCGTTGCCCGCCTGGCGGCCGCGGGCGATGCGCGAGTTGCTTCCCTACGGTGGGCCGGCGGCCCTGGCGACGATCTCCTGGACCGGCTTCCGCAACGGCGACTACGCGATCATCGGCTCGGTGCTCGGCCCCGCCCAGGCCGGTTTCTACTGGCGCAGCTACTCACTGGCGGTCGAATATCAGGGCAAGGTCGCCAACGCGGTGGCGCAGGTCGCCTTCCCGGTGCTGGCGCGAACGGAGGGGACCGAGGCGCTGCTGGCGCTGCGCCGGCGCATGGTCCAGCTGCTCGCGGTGCTGGTCTTTCCGCTCTTGGCGCTGCTGGTGTTGCTGGCGCCCGACGTCATTCCGTGGCTCTTCGGCCCGGCCTGGGAGCCGGCCGTGCTGCCGACTCAGATCCTGGTCGCGGGGGGTGCCGCGACGCTGGCGATCAACACCTGCGGCTCGGCGCTGATGGCCGCGGGGCGGGCACGGGCGCTGCTCGGCTACGGAGTGGCGCACTTCGTCGTCTACGCGGGCGCGGTGCTCGCCGTCGCCCATCTCGGGATCGCCGCCGTGGCGATCGCCGGCTCGGTCGTCCACGGCCTCTTTCTGTTCGTCGCCTACTTCGTTCTGCTGCGCGACCGGGACGAGAACCCCGTCCGCGTGCTCTGGCGGGACCTGGCACCGGCGACCGTCGCCTGCGCGGCGCTGGTGGCTGTCGCGGCGCCGGTCGGCTGGGCCCTGGCGGGGCTCGATCTGCCGGTGCTGCCGCGGATGGCAGGGGTGGGGCTCACCGGCATCGCCAGCTATCTGCTCGCGCTTCGTGTCCTCTACCCGGCAAGCTTCCGCGACCTGGTCGCGGCGATCCGCCGGTTGTTGCCGGAACGGCTCAGCTTCGGCCGTCGTTTCGCCGCGGCCGTGCCGGCGGAGTCCTGATCGGCGTGGGCGCGTCGGCCGGCAACGGAGGAGGAACCGCGGCTCGTCTCGTCGAGCGGTTTTCGACGAGGCGGGCGCTGCGCACCCGGCGGCCGCCGGCGATCAGGACGACGACGAGCGGCGGTGCGCCCACGATCTACTACCTCTGCCCGGACTACCCGGTGCCCAGCGGTGGCATCCGGGCGATCTACCGCCATGTCGACATCCTCAACCGGGCCGGCCTGAGCGCCGCCGTCCTCCACCACAGCGACGATTTTGCCTGCCGTTGGTTCGAGCACTCGACCCGCACCGTGGGGGCGCCCTCGGTCGCGCTCTCCGCCGAGGACGCGCTGGTCGTGCCGGAGATCTACGGCCCCTTCCTGCGCCGACTGCCGCGCGAGCCGCGCCTGATCGCGTTCAGCCAGAACGCCTACCTGACCTTCGAGCACATGCCGGCGGGGGAGACGCCGCCGTACGAGCGCTTCGACGCGGCGCTGACCGTCTCCGCCGACAGCGCCGAGTACCTGCGCTTCGCCTTCCCGGGCCTCGACGTCTCGATCGTCCCCAACGCGATCGACCCCGGCATCTTCCACGCGGCGCCGCGGGTGCCGTCGGAACGGCTGGCGATGATGGCGCGCAAGCGTCCCGGTGACGCCGAGGAGATTCTGCGACTGCTCGACGAGCGCCTGCGCGGCTGGGAGATGGTGAGGATCGAAGGTGCCTCGGAGACCGAGACGGCGGCGGCGCTCCGCTCGGCGCCGATCTTCCTCGCGCTTGGCTGGCGGGAGGGCTTCGGCCTGCCGGCCGCCGAGGCCATGGCCTCGGGTTGTTATGTGGTCGGCTTTCCCGGCTTCGGCGGCCGCGAGCTCTTCGATCCCTCGTTCTCGGTGCCGCTCGAGGACGGCGACGTGCTCGCCGCCGCCAGGGCGGTGGCCGAGGCGATGCAGCTGTACGAACGTCGGCCCGACAAGGTTCGCGCGGCGGGCGCGCGGGCAGCGCAGCACGTCGGCAGCGAGTACTCACTCGAGCGCCAGGCCGAGGCGCTGCTCGGCTTCTACGCGCGTTTCGGCATGGTGGCTAGCGCAGACCGGCGAGACCCAGGCCGACCCGCTCGGTCGCACGAGCGAGATCTCGATCCCAGGTCACGAGGACGACTTCCTCGTCGCCGAGCGCGAGCGCGGTGGTGAGATGAACGGCGTCGTAGCCGCGAAGCCCAAGATCCTCGGCATGCTCTCCAGCGCGGCGGGCAAGGGCCGAATCGACGCTCACCGTGATCAGTTCTCCTTGTAGTTCCTCGAATCCCGCTCGTGCCTGTGCGAGCTCGGCCTCGCCCAGCCGGCCTTGGCGACGCGCGACCGCCAGAGCCGCGCGCCCCTCCGGGTAGGAGAGAATGCTGGACGCTGTGGGGTGGCCGCTGGCCCAGAGCTCGGCGGCCAGATCGGAGTCGTCCTCAATGACGATGAGCTTGATCAGCGCCGAGGTGTCGAAGTAGAGGATCAGACCCGCTGCTCGGAGACGAGATCCGACACCGAACCGGTGCTTTTGACGTGCGCTGAACGAGAAGATCGTGGCGCCCGCGGCATCTGCACCAAACCGCGGCGGGCCAGAGCCTCAAGCGGGCGCTCGGTGCCGAGTCCACTGAGGCGGGCGATGCGTCGCCCACGCCGGGTCACGATGATCTCACTGCCGTCCTCCACTCGCTCCAGATACTCGCTGAGGCGATCGTGCAGCTCACGGACTCCGACCTCGCTCTCAGGCTGATGTAGCGTCATGTCTAAAAGCTAGCAGCTACTTAGTTATGACCCGTGAGCGAGAGCGCTGGGACCGGTTCGGCGGGCTCTTTGGCGCGCGGCGGTGCGTGATCGCGCTCGGTCACCCGTCTCGGAGCCCGGGGCCGGCGTTCTTCGTCGGCGACGATCACCGCCAGGAAGCCGAAGAGGATCATCAGGATGTAGGGCCCGTGCGGAAACGACATGATGTCGAACAGCGCCGAGAGCACCAGGAAGGCGCCGGCCGCGGCGGCGATAGCCAGGGCAGGGGGTGCCCGGCTCGGGTCGCGGCGGCGGATTATCGGCACCGCAGCGGCGATCGCCAGCACGAGCATCAGGAGGTAGGCGGCAAGGCCGACGAGGCCGGTCTCGACCAGGCGCATCAATAGGTCGTTGTCGAGCACGCGGTAGGTGGTGTGCTCGTATGAGCCGAACCCGCGGCCGAAGGCGAGGTGGCTGAGCACGTCGGGGCGGATCGCGTCGTAGTCGGAGACGCGGTCGCTGACCGTCGAGACCCCGAGCCGGTTCGGCGCGAACTGGTCGACGATCGAGCCGAGCGCGTTGGGAGCGAGGGCGGGGATGGCGAGGATGACCACCACCCCCAGCGGCGCGAGGCGCAGCAGCTCGTGGCGGCGGAAGTAGGCGAGGAACAGGAAGACGGTCAGCGGCGCCAGCAGGGCGCTCTTGCGATAGGTGGCGACCATGGCGCCGAGCAGGATGCAGGCCGCCAGGCCGCAGAGGATCCGCTCCCGGGGCCGGGTCGAGTGCATGATCCGAACCAGGGCGATCGGCAGCGCCATCGATAGCATCCCGACGGCCTCGAGGCTGAGATCGGCCGGACCGGCGACGGCCGGCCTGCCGATCTCATCGACGCCCGTCGTATCGAGTGCCGTCACCTGGAAGAAGCTCGGGAAGAGTTTTCCCGACCAGGTGTAGAAGAGGTTGATGCCGAAGCGGTACTCCCAGAGGATGCCCAGCGCGCAGACCACCGCCAGGGCCAGCATCAGGGTCATGAAGGGGCGGATCTCGGTCGGCCGCACGACGCTGGCGACGAGCAGGAAGACCGAGAAGAAGAAGGCGAGAAGGGTCAGCTTCTTGATTGCCAGGCTGAGCTCGAGTCCCCCGGCCAGAGAGGGGGCATTGAGCACGACGCTGAGGAAGGCGACGGCGACGAAGGCGGCGACCGCGCCATGAGCCTTGGTGAAGCGCCAGCGCGGCGCACCCGGACCGCCCGCCGCCAGCGAGAGCAGCCAGGTGATCAGGATCACCGGCAGGATAAGTCGGTCGAGTTTGAGGTCGACCGGCAGTGAGGCCTGCACGGTGATGGCGTTGATCGGCAGCAGCCAGAGCATGGCGATGAAGGCGGCGACCATCCAGGGCAGCGCCCGCGTCGTGTGCGGCCAGTCGTCTCCCGCCGGCTTCGGCGCTGGCAGGGGCGCTGACATCGTGCCGCTGTCGTTCTCGTTCCTGTTCGCCACCGCGTCGGCGCGCAGCCAGCCGCGCCTGATCTGAGCGAGAGCGAAGAGCAGGCCGAAGCAGACGAAGAAGGCGACGATGAAGGTCAGCAGCGCGATCAACGGCCGCGCGATCGGTTCGAGCGTTTCGCCCTGGGCGGCGCCGAGCTGGGCAAGGGTCACCGGCGATGGTCCGGTGACGCCATCGGGGCGGGCGAGATCGCGCAGGTAGGAGTTGGTCGCCTCGATCGCGGCGTCGGCGAGAGCCTCGGCGGCGGCGACCGACGGCGCCTGGGCGTAGACGTCGAGCACGGGCAGGCTGGTGCGCGCCTGGATTTCGAGCTTGTAGGGGTCGTGCGAAGCGAGGATCTCGCTGGCGCGACGCTCGGCATCGGGTTCGATGAACGAGCGCGAGACGTCTTCGGTGATCTGGGTGGTGGCCGCGATCTCACCGGGTTCGATGCCGGTCAGGCGGCCGATCCGCTCGAGCACGGGCGGCCCGGTCATCAGGTTGCCGATCAGGTTCAGGCGTTTCGCCTGCGATTCGAAGCCGGTCAGCGTCGCCGGTCGGCGTGGGCCGGGAAGATCGATCGCGGCGTGGGTCACGGCGCCGCCGTCCTCGAGGTGGCGCATCGAGATTCCCGGTGGCAGCAGGGTGAAGGTCGCCAGAGCGGCCGCGGTGGCGATCGTCGCCACAACCGCGGAGATGGCCCCGAAGGCGATCAGCCGGCGTCGGCTGGCGAGTGCTTGATTTGGGCCTTGCATCGGTCTTGCCTGGGGGCCGGCGCCGAGCCGTCCCTGTCGAATCAACGCAGCCCGGGTCGCCGCGCTTCCTCTGCGCCTGTCCCGCCTCGGGCCCCGCAAGCGCCGTGCCCGCGGGGACGTTGGTCTCGTAATGACACCTACCGCCGACAGCCTGCTCGTCGTCAGCCCGGTCTACAACGAGGCACATAACCTGGAGCGAACCGCACGTTCGGTGGCTGCCCAGTCGCGCCGGCCGGACCGCTGGCTGGTCGTCGACGACGGCTCGAGCGACGAGACGCTCGCGGTCGCCCGCCGTATCGAGCAGGAGCTCGATTTCATGACCGTGGTCGAGGGCCCACGGAAGATCGAGCCCGGTGCCGACAATCTCGGCCTCGCCCGCGAGGCCCATGCCTTCAACGCCGGACTCGAGCTCTGCGGTTGGCGGGACTACGAGTTCGTCGGCAAGCTCGACGGAGACGTGGAGCTGCCGAGCGATTGGTTCGCGGAGCTGATCGGACGCTTCGGCGCGGAACCCGGCCTCGGTCTCGCCGCTGGTCGACTCGCCGAGCCCGGCCGCAGCGGTTGGAGGATGATCCCGATTCCCGCCCACCATGTCCACGGCGCGGTGAAGCTCTTTCGCCGCGATTGTCTGGAGGCGATCGGCGGTGTGTCCGAGCAGCTCGGCTGGGACACGATTGACGAGACCTACGCGCGGATGCGCGGCTTCGCCACGCGCTCGTACCCCGACCTCGTCGCCCGTCATCACCGACCCCATGGATCCGCGGATGGGCTGTTGCGTGGCAGGGCGCGGCACGGCGAATGCGCCTGGATCCTGCATTACGGCTTCCTCTGGGTGCTGCTGCGATCGCTGAAGGTCGCGCGGGTGCGGCCCCGCGGCCTCTCCGGCCTCGCCTTTCTGGCCGGCTACGTCAGCGCCGCGCTCAGACGCGTGCCGCGGGTCGACGATCCGGACTTCCGCCGCTTCGTCCGAGCCGAGCTGTGGGCTCGGCTGATGCGGCCGATCCGAGGGCGCGGCCGTCCGACCTCGGTCCCGGCGGAAACATCGGCAGTCCACACTCGTTGATTTTCCGGGCCCCCTTAGAACCACAAAAGTTTTCGTTAAGAGGAGATGGATACGAATGGACACGAAAGACCGCAGCCAAGCAGAGCGGACCCCGCAGTGATCGAGGGCGGCAGGTTGCTGGTCACCGGTGGCGCCGGCACGATCGGCTCGACCCTGGTCGATCAGCTGGTCGAGCGCGGCGCTGAGGAGGTAGTGGTCCTCGACAACTTCGTCCGCGGCCGGCGCCAGAACCTCGATTGGGCGCGCGCCAACGGCAACGTCACCGTTGTCGAGGGGGACGTGGGGGACCGGCGGCTGGTCGAGGAGCTGACCGCGGGAATCGACGTCGTATTCCACCAGGCCGCGATCCGCATCACGCAGTGCGCAGAGGAGCCGCGGCTGGCGCTCGAGGTGATGGTCGACGGCACTTTCAACGTAGTTGAGGCCGCCGCCGAGGCAGGAGTGAAGAGGCTGATCGCCGCTTCGTCGGCCTCCGTCTATGGGCTCGCCACCGAGTTCCC
>JASLJO010000239.1 GCA_030152505.1 Solirubrobacterales bacterium
TATTTTTCGCGGTCGCGCGCTTGTTGTGCCCCCCTGCCCATATCTGCGCTTTTTCTACGTCCCTCTGACCTTCCGAGGAGTCGCCGACTTTGGCACGTTCCAACGCTGCCCCCGTAACCCGGAGGAGCTTTTCCGACCTCAAGAACCCCCTCGAAGTTCCCCACCTGATCGATATTCAGCGCCGCTCGTTTGAAGAGCTGACCGATCCCAAGGGTGGCGGCCTGCGAGAGACGATTGACGACATATCCCCGATCGAGGACTACACGGGGAACCTCGCCATCGTCTTCGGCGAGTTCAAATTCGAGGAGCCGCCGCACACGATCGAGGAGTGCCGCGAGAAGGACATGACCTACTCGCGGCCGCTGACCGCGACCGTCGCCTTCCAGAACAAGGAGACCGGCGAGATCCGTGAGCAGGCCGTCTTCATGGGCGATTTCCCGTGGATGACCGACCGCGGCACCTTCATCATCAACGGCACCGAGCGCGTCGTCGTCACCCAGCTCGTGCGTTCCCCCGGCGCCTACGTGATGGCGCCCAAGGACCCCGAAAAACAGGTCTTCATCGCCAACCTGATGCCGGCCCGTGGCTCCTGGCTGGAGCTGGAAGTCGACAAAAAAGGAAAAGTCTTTGTCCGTATCGACCGCAAGCGCAAACTGCCGGTGACGGTGCTGCTGCGGGCGATGGGCTACGTCGAGGACGAGCAGATCCTGAAGATGTTCGACGACTCGGTCTACCTCAAGCACACGATCGCCAGCGACACCGAGGCGACCCTGACCGAAGAAGGCGCCCTGATCGAGCTGTTCAAAAAGCAGCGCCCGGGCGAGCCGCCCTCGGTTGACGCCGCCAAAGCGCTTCTCGAGCAGCTCTTCTTCGACCCCAAGCGCTACGACCTGACCCGGGTCGGCCGCTACAAGCTGAACGCCCGGCTCGACCTCGACATCGACCTCGACAACCGGGTTCTCACCCACGACGACATCATCGCCCTGATCAAGGAGCTGGTGAGCCTGCCGAAGCTGCTCGGCATTCCCGAGGAGATCGACGAGGAGCACCCGATCAAAGACTATGCCGCGGAGGCGATCACCTACCCGCGCGAGCCCGTTGCCGAGCATCTCGACGAGTACGAGCACTTCGGCAACCGCCGCCTGCGCACCGTCGGCGAGCTGATCCAGGAGGCCTTCCGCATCGGCCTCTACCGGATGGAGCGCGTCGTCCGCGAGCGGCTCACCACCGAAGACGCCGACGCGATCACGCCGCAGACGATCATCAACATCCGCCCCGTCGTCGCGGCGCTGAAGGAGTTCTTCGGGTCCTCGCAGCTCTCCCAGTTCATGGACCAGACCAACTCGCTGGCCGGCCTCACCCACCGCCGTCGTCTCTCGGCGCTCGGTGCGGGCGGCCTGACCCGCGAGCGGGCGCCGATCGAGGTGCGCGACGTGCACCCGACCCACTACGGCCGGATGTGCCCGATCGAGACGCCGGAGGGTCCGAACATCGGCCTGATCGGCTCGCTCTCCTCGTTCGCCCAGGTCTCTGAGCACGGTTTCGTCACCACCCCCTACCTGGTTGTCAAGGACGGTGTCGTCACCGACGAGATCGTCCACCTCGACGCCACCCAAGAGGAGGAGCGGGTGATCGCCCAGGCCAACGCCGAGGTCGATCCGAAAACCAAGAAACTGAAAGGTCCGCAGGTGCTGGTGCGCGCCTCCGAGCAGGAGTACGCCAGCGCCTCGCCCAAGGAAGTCGAACTGATGGACGTCTCGCCGACCCAGATCTGGTCGGTGGCGACGGCGCTGATCCCCTTCCTCGAGCACGACGACGCCAACCGGGCCCTGATGGGCTCCAACATGCAGCGCCAAGCGGTTCCGCTGCTGAAGCCGGAGCCGCCGCTGATCGGCACCGGCATGGAGCGCCGCGCCGCGGTCGACACCGGCGACGTCACCCTCGCCGCCCACGAGGGCGAGGTGAGCCACGTCGACTCCGACAAGATCGTCGTCAGCTCGGGCTCGAAGAAGGACGAGTACTCGCTCCACAAGTTCATGCGCTCCAACCAGGGGACGATCATCCACCAGCGGCCGATCGTCTCTAGCGGGCAGAGGGTGAAGGCCGGCGACGTGCTCGCCGACGGCTCCTCGACCGCGGGCGGCGAGATCGCCCTCGGCAAGAACTGCCTGGTCGCTTTCATGTCCTGGGAGGGCTACAACTTCGAGGACGCGATCATCCTCTCCGAGCGCCTCGTCAAGGACGACGAGATGACCTCGATCCACATCGAGGAGTACGAGATCGACGCCCGCACCACCAAGCTCGGCGACGAGGAGATCACGCGTGACATCCCCAACCGCTCGGAGGAGTCGCTGCGCAACCTCGACGAGCGCGGCATTGTCCGCGTCGGTGCCGAGGTCGTCGCAGGCGACCTGCTGGTCGGCAAGGTCACGCCGAAGGGCGAGACCGAGCTGACCGCCGAGGAGAAGCTGATCCGCGCCATCTTCAAGGAGAAGGCGCGCGAGGTCCGCGATACCTCGCTCAAGGTGCCGCACGGCGAGGGCGGCGTCGTCATCGACGTCAAGACCTTCGCGCGTGACCAGGGCGACGACCTGTCGCCGGGCGTGAACGAGCTCGTCCGCGTCTACGTGGCGAAGAAGCGCAAGATCAGCGAGGGCGACAAGCTCGCCGGACGCCACGGCAACAAGGGCGTCATCTCGAAGATCGTCGCCGAGGAGGACATGCCGTTCCTCGAGGACGGCCGCTCGGTCGACATCCTCTTGAACCCGCTCGGCGTGCCGAGCCGGATGAACATCGGCCAGATCCTCGAGACGCACCTCGGCTGGGCCGCCGCGCACGGCGTGTTCGCCGGCGAGGGCATCGAGGTGATGAACGGGAACGCCGCGCGCGTG
>JASLJO010000277.1 GCA_030152505.1 Solirubrobacterales bacterium
ACTCGATGAGCGATCCCGAACTCGTGAGGAGGGTGGGGTGTCCCCCGTACGAGCGGCGTCCTGATTTTCGCCCCGGTGCTCTACTTCGGACGGCCGTGGTCGTTCCCAGGCGAAAATCCCAGCGAAGGTAGAGGGACACCCCACTCCCTCCCGGACGGCCCGGTCAGCTATGCAGCAGGCTTGCGGCCCGAGACGAGCAGGTTGTAGAAGAGCTCGGCGGGTAGGCGCGGCTCCAGCAGGCGGGTGTCGAGCTTCTGCAGGGCGATGTAGCTGCGGAAGGCGAAGCTGCGCCAGCGCAGCGGCACCGAGTCCGGCTCGGCGCTCGACTCGACCGTGCGCAGGCCCCAGCCCCAGGCGTTCGAGAGCAGCTCCTCGCCGCCGACGCGGCGCTCCTCGAAGCCGCCGTCGCGCAGCAGCCGCCGCAGGTCGGCGGGGGCGAAGGCGTGGACGTCGACCTCGCTCTCCAGGGCGTGGCCGTGGGACTGGTCGGCTTCGGCGACCGCGCGGCGGCGAGCGCCGACCAGGCGCCGCCAGGCGGGCGCGACCAGCATCCCCGTCCGCTTCGGCAGTGCCGCCAGCATGTCGCCGTAGCGCGAGGGCTCGCCGGCGAAGGCGATCGCGCCGCCCGGTCGCAGCACCCGGCGGAACTCGGCGAAGGCCCGGTCGAGATCGGGGATGTGATGGAGGACGGCGTGGCCGAAGACGAGGTCGAAGCTCTCGTCCTCGAAGGGCAGCGTCTCGGCCTCGGTGGAGACCGTGGTCACCCCCTCGATCCCCAACTCCGCGGCGGTGGCGGCGAGCCGCTCCAGCATTCCCGGCGAGATGTCGGTCGCGGTCAGTCGTTCGATGACGCCGAGCTGGACCAGGTTGAGCGAGAAGTAGCCGGTGCCGGAGCCGATCTCCAGGGCGTCGCCGAAGGAGCGCCCGTCGATCCCGCCCAGCGCCTTGACCAGCTTCAGCCGCACCTGCTCCTGGCCGACGTCGCCGAAGTCGATTCCCCACTTGGCGTCGTACTCCTCGGCGGCGGCGTCGTGGTAGCGGGTGTTGACGTCCTTGATGTGCTCCGGTGTGGCGGTCGGGGAGGCCGGCATCGGCGCGGAACTCTACGCAGAGTGGCGCAATGCACGGCGCCTCGCCTCCGCAATAGCGTCTGTCTGAGTGCGGAGCGACCAAGCGTCCATATCTGATTCATCGCGCCGGGAGCGAAGCGCGAAAGTCGTCTGATGCCGGAGGAGTACCTGCAGCTGAACCAGCCGCCCGGGGTGCCACCGCTGCCGCTGACCGGTGAGCGGACGCTGCCCGACGTGCCGGAGGAGAACTACTGGTACCGGCGCCATCTCGTCGTCTACGAGTGGATCGCGGCGCGGGTCGAGGGCAGGCGCGTTGTCGACATGGCCTGCGGCGAGGGCTACGGGTCAAACGTGCTGGCTGCGGCGGCGACGAGCACGGTCGGCGTCGACGCCAACCCGGAGGCCCACGAGCACGCGCGGCTGCGCTACGTGCGCCCCAACCTGCGCTTCGAGCGCGACCTGGTCGAGACCTTCGACGAGCCCTGCGACGCGGTCGTCTTCCTGCAGACGATCGAGCACGTCCAGGACCCGGGTGCGATCCTCGAGCACTTCAAGTCGATGCTGTCGCCCGGCGGCATCGCCTTCGTCTCAACCCCGAACCTGCTGACGCTGGCCCCGCCGGGGGCGGAGAAATCCGACAATCCCTGGCACGTCCACGAGTACCGCGCCGCCGAGTTCCGGGCGCTCTGCGAGGCCCACTTCCCCCGCGTCTCGATGCTCGGCCTCTTCCACGCCCGCAAGCTGCGCGCGCACGAGCTGGCGCTGAAGCTGGGCTGGGACCGGGTCCACAAGGGCCTGGGCCTGACCAAGCCCTTCTACGACCGCTTCACGCCGGCGATCGCCGCTTCGGACTTCCGGCTGCGCGAGAACGATCTCGACCGCGCGCTCGACTTCCTCGCCGTCTGCCATGCCCCCTGAGGGGAGCGCCGGTGACCTGGCGCTCGTCCTCCACACCCACATGCCCTACGTCGAGGGCTTCGGCACCTACCCCTTCGGCGAGGAGTGGCTGTTCGACGCGGTCATCCGCTCCTACCTGCCGCTGCTGGAGTTCGCCGAGAGGCTGACGCTGACGCTGACGCCGGTCCTCGCCGATCAGCTCGAGGACGCCGCCACCGCCGCGCGCCTGCGCGACTTCCTGGTCGAGTGGCGGATCGGCGCCGCCGAGGCCGACCTGGCGGAGGTGCCGCCCGAGTGCCGCGACGCCTGCAGCGGCGAGCTGGAGCGCTACGGACGGGCGCTGGAGCTGCTCGACGCGGCCGGCGGCGACCCGCTCGCCCCCTTCCAGCGGGCGGCGGCGGAGGGGCGGGTGGCGCTGGCGACCTCGGCCGCCACCCACGCGGTGCTGCCGCTGCTCGCCACCCGGGCCGGGGTGGGGCTGCAGCTCGACGCTGGCATCCGCTCGCACCGGCGCCGCTTCGGCGGCTGGGACGGCGGCGTCTGGCTGCCGGAGTGCGCCTACGCGCCGGGGCTGGAGTGGCGGCTCGCCGAACGGGGGGCGAGCTGGTTCTGCGTCGACCAGAGCGCTCACGAGGAGCCGCTGGCGGCGCTCGCCCCGATCGCCACCGAGGCCGGGCCGGTGGCGCTGCCGATCGACTGGGAGGCGATCGGCTGGCTCTGGTCGCTCGACGGCTACCCGTCGGACGCCGCCCACGCCCAGTTCGACGGCAAATCGCTGCGCGGGACGAGGATCTGGCGGGTCGGGGGAGGGGCCTACGACCCGGCCGCCGCCGAGCGCGGCCGCCGGGGCCTGCTCGTCTTCGCGATCGACACCGAGCTGATCGGCCACTGGTGGTCGGAGGGGCCGATCTGGCTGCGGGCGGTGCTCGAGGGGGCGGAGGCGGCGGGCGTGCGCCTGCTCACCGTGCCCGAGGCGCTCGCCGTCCACGAGCCGGTCGCGCGGCCGCTGCGCGCGTCCAGCTGGGGGCGGGAGAAGGACATGAGGACCTGGGACTCGCCACCGGTCGCGGACATCGCCTGGGCGGGACGGCGGCTGGAGCTGCGGCTGCTGCGGGCGCTCGACGCCGGCCTGCGCGGGGACGCTGCCCTGCGGGCAGCCCGCGAGCTGCTGGCCGCCCAGGCCAGCGACTGGGCCTTCCTCGACGAGCGCGGCCAGGCGGGCGACTACGCCTTCCAGCGCGCGACCGACCACGCCGGGGCGATGCTGGAGGCCATAGACTCCGCATCTGCCATCGATCCGTGCATGCGAGCGCTCGCCCCGGACCTGAGCCTCGCGCCCCTGCTGGAGCCATGACCGCCACCCCGACCTCGCCGCCGCGCCAGCGCTGACCGTGCTCAGGGTCCTGATCCTCTCCTGGGAGTACCCGCCCCTGATCGAGGGCGGCCTCGCCCGCCACGTCCGCAAGCTCTCCGAGGCCCTGGTCGAGCGCGACGTCGAGGTCCACGTCCTGACCCGCGGCGGCGAAGAGTCGCCGGCCGAGGAGCGCGCCAACGGGGTGATCGTCCACCGCATCCGCGAGCCTCAAAGGCCGACCGACCTCGGCGAGTTCGTCGCCTGGGTCGAGCGGATGAACTCCGACATGCTGGCGGCCGGGGTCGACCTCGGCGACCGCTACAGCTTCGACCTCGTCCACGGCCACGACTGGCTTGTCGCCAACGCCTGCGACCACCTCGCCAAGCGCTTCGAAGCGCCGCTGGTGACGACGATCCACGCCACCGAGCACGGCCGCCACCAGGGCTGGGTCGACAAGCACCCGCAGACCTACATCCACGGCGTCGAGCGCTGGATCGTCAACCGCTCCGACCGGACGATCGCCTGCTCGCACTACATGCGCGAGCAGATCGCCGACATCTTCGGCGTCGAGGAGGAGCGGGTCAGCGTGATCCCGAACGGGATCGACCCCGACGACCTGCAGCCCCAGGACCCGGCCGAGCTGGAGCGGCTGCGGGCCGAGTTCGCGAAGCCGGACGAGAAGCTGGTCCTGCTGATCGGCCGCCTCGTCTACGAGAAGGGGTTCCAGCTGGCGCTGGAGGCGATGCCGAAGCTGATCGAGGCGGTGCCGGGGACGCGCTTCCTGGTCGCCGGCTCCGGCACCCACGAGGCGGAGCTGCACCGCCAGGCCGAGGAGCTGGGCCTGATGGAGCACGGCACCTTCCTCGGCTGGATCGGCGACGACGTCCTCCACTCGCTCTACCGGATCGCCGACCTCACCGTGGTCCCCTCGATCTACGAGCCCTTCGGGCTGGTCGCGCTGGAGGCGATGGCCAGCGGCTGTCCCTGCATCGTCGCCGACACCGGTGGCCTGCGCGAGGTCGTCCCGCACGAGGAGGTCGGGCTGCGCTTCCGCTCGCACGACCCCGAAGCCCTCGCAGAGGTTGCCATCCGCGTCCTGCGCGACGACGAGCTCGGCCAGCGCCTGGTCGCCGAAGCCTACGAGCACCTGCGCCGCTTCGACTGGGGCGACGTCGCCGAGCAGACCGCCGCCGTCTACGCCCAGCTCGCCGGCGATCCTCGCCCCGCCGCCTAGCGTCCCTAGTTAGAGCGCGGGTCTCCCGAGGGGGCGAAGGCGAAGCTGCCGTCGGTGGTGGTCGTCGAGCCGGGGGTCCAGTCGATTCCCTCGAGCAGTTCTCCCGGCGGGATCGAGAGGGCGCTGGCGACCTTGATCAGTGTGTCGATGCGCGGTACCCGGGCGCCGCGCTCGAGCAGGCCGATCTCGGTGCGGTGCAGGGAGGAGCGCATGCCCAGCTCTTCCTGGGAGATGCCGGCGCGGCGGCGCGCCCGGCGCAGGTTCTCGCCAAAGTGGCGACCGACGTCCATCGGCCTGATTTTGCTGTCTGTCAGGTGAAGGATCTACAGACCTCCCTCTGGGGATCGAGCGTCTTCGCAGCATCGCACTGGAAATTCTATGTCTTGCAGACAATACAGCTTTTATCTGATAGAGTCCTTGCAGACAACGAGCCACTGGTGGAATCGGCGTACGATTGCACCATGGCGCTCAACATCAAGGATCAGGAGACCGAGAAATTGGCCGCAGAGGTGGCAGAGCTGACCGGCGAGAGCAAGA
Organism: Solirubrobacterales bacterium; assembly: GCA_030152505.1. Lineage (GTDB taxonomy): Bacteria > Actinomycetota > Thermoleophilia > Solirubrobacterales > 70-9 > VRUE01. The sequence continues at coordinate 5,093 of JASLJO010000277.1, forward strand.
CCGGCGCGGTGCGTGAGGCACTGCGCGAAAGACGCGACCGGCTGGAGCTCGAGATGAAAAGCGGAAGGCCTCGGCGCAAGGGGGATCTTCTGCGATTCCTCGAAACCCAGATATGGCCGCAGATTCCGGATGAGCTCCGGGGCAAGCCGATCACCAAGGCCGAACGGGAAGAGATTCTCGGCTATGGACCGGAGGGATATTGATCCTCGACAGCTCAGCCGTGGTTGCGATGCTCATCGAGGAAGACGGGCATCGCCGGCTTGTCGAAACGATGGAGAGCGCCCCCGTCGTCGGCATCGGGGCGCCCACGCTGGTCGAGACGGACATGGTGATGCTGGGTCGTTTCGACCTGCCCGGGGGAGGCCTCGTCGCTCAGTTCCTCGAGGAGAACCACGTGGTTGTCGTTCCCTTTGACGAAGACCATCGCAGGGTCGCGGCCGAAGCCTTCATCCGCTATGGCAAGGGTCATCACCCGGCGGCACTCAACTACGGCGACTGCATGACGTATGCCACCGCCCATATCGCCGACCACCCGCTGCTCTTCACCGGCGGGGACTTCGCCGAGACGGATCTGGTCTCGGTCCTCGGCTGAGGTCAGTCCGGTTGGAGGGTGGTCCGGGCGCTCGGATCGGGCTCGACCGGCTCCGGCCAGCGCAGGCGCTCCGGCGCGTCGCGCATGCGCACGATCCGCGCCGGGACGCCGGCGACGACCGCGTTCGCCGGCACGTCCTTGGTGACGACCGAGTTGGTGCCGACGATCGCGTTGTCGCCGACGCGGACGCCACGCAGGATGCAGGCGCCATAGCCGATCCAGACGTTGGAGCCGACCTCGACCTCGCGCGTGTAGATGCCCTGCAGGCGGATCGGCCGCTCGACCTCGACCACCCCGTGGTCGAAGTCGATGAACATCGCCCGATCGGCGATCACGCACTGTTCGCCGATTCGCACCCGCCCGTAGGCGGAGATCGTGCACTCCTGTCCGAGCACGGTCTTGGCGCCGATCTCGACCACGCCCTCGTGGCAGCGGATCTTGCTGCCGTGGCCGAGCCAGACGAAGCGGCCGAACTCGATCCGGCCGTGGCGGGCGATCTGCAGTTCGAGGCCGCTGCCGAGGAAGAGCGGTCCGTCGGTGCGCCAGCGCCAGCCGGCCGGAGTGAGCAGACGACGCCACAGGTAGCGCGCCGCCAATAGGGCGTATTTCGGCGTGAGCATCCCGTTGCGGGCGCAGAAGCGGAGGAAGCGGATCACGGCGGAGCGCACTTTAGACTGGCGCGGCATGGCAGATACCGCCAAATCGACTTCACTCGCCGAGCGCCTCGTCGCCGGCGACAAGCGCGCGCTGGCGCGGGCGATCACCCTGATCGAGTCAGATGACCCGGCTGGCTGGGAGCTGGTGCGCGAGGTCTACCCGCGCACCGGCAGCGCGCGGATCATCGGCTTCACCGGCCCCCCCGGCGTCGGCAAGAGCACCCTGATCGGCGCCCTCACCGCCGAGCTGCGCAAGGCCGAGCGCGAAGTGGCGGTGCTCTCGATCGACCCCTCGAGCCCGTTCACGCGCGGTGCCCTGCTGGGCGACCGCATCCGCCTCTCCGACCACTTCCTCGATCCGGGCGTCTTCATCCGCTCGATGGCCTCGCGCGGTGCTCTCGGCGGCCTCTCCGAGGCGGCCCTTCAGGTGGCGCTGGCGATGGACGCCGCCGGCAAGGAGGACGTCCTGATCGAGACGGTCGGTGTCGGCCAGGCTGAGATCGACATCGTCGACCACGCCGACACGATCGTGCTCGCGCTGATGCCGGGCTCGGGCGACTCGATCCAAGCGTTGAAGGCGGGGGTGATGGAGATTCCCGACGTGATCGTCGTCAACAAGGCCGACCACCCGATGACCGACACGATGGTGCGCGAGGTACGCAGCGTGCTCGCCCTCTCACACGAGCCGGGTAAGTGGCAGGTGCCGATCCTGCGCACCGAGGCGGCACGGGGCGAGGGCGTCGAGGAGCTGGCGGCGAAGATCGACGAGCACCGCGCCCATATCGAGGCGGAGGGCACGCTGGAGGAGCGCCGCGCCCGCAACCTGCGCAGCGAGGTGCTGGGGATCGCCACCGCGCGCATGCGGCGGCGCCTGGAGGCGACGGCCGAGGGTGACCCCGAGACGGCCGAGCTGCTGGAGCGGGTGGTGCGACGCGAGCTCGACCCGGCGAGCGCGGCGAGCGAGCTGATGGAGCGCCAGGCCGGTGAGTGACGCCCCGGCCGCAACGCTGCCGGACCTGGCCGAGGCGGGCGGCTGGATTGGCCTGGAGCTGGACGACGTCAAGGGCAGGGCCGCCGGTCGCATCGAGGGCGTCTATGCGGATGCCGAGGGCGGTGCGCCGGTGTGGCTGGCCCTCGCCCTCGTCTCGCGGGGCCGCGGCAGGCTCGGCTTCGGCCGCCGTGGCGCCAAGACGGTCGTGGTGCCAATGCGCGAGTGCGCCGCGATGCCGGGCCGCGCCTGGACCGCCCAGGGGTTGGAAACGATGCGCGCCGCTCCGGCCGTCGACCCCACCCGGCCGCTGCTGCGCGAGCACGAGGCGGCGATCTGCGCCCACTACGGAATCGGCGAGGCGGTTGGCCGCCACGCCGAGATCGCCGGCCGCGGCGCAGGTAGAATCACGGCTCAGCCCGTCTGATTACCTCGTATTCGTAGTCAGACTAATGAATTTTTGGTATCCTGCTGCAATGCGCAGCTTTCTCAAACGCTGATCAGCAGCCCAACTGGCGGGCGATCACCATCTGCTGAACCTCGTCGGTGCCCTCGCCGATGGTGAGGATCTTGGCGTCGCGGTAGAAGCGGCAGACCGGGTACTCCTCGATGTAGCCGTAGCCGCCGTGGATCTGTACCGCCTCCTCGGTGGCCCGCACGGCGAGGCGGCCGGTGATCAGCTTGGCCTGGGCGGCGGTGAGGGTGAACGACCTGCCCGCGTCCTTCTCCAGCGCGGCATGCCAGGTGAGCAGGCGGGCGGCCTCGATCTGCGCGGAGAGGTCGGCGATCTTCGCCTGGATCGACTGGAATTTGGAGATCGCCTGGCCGAAGGCCTGGCGCTCCTTGGCGTATGAGATCGCCTCGTCGAGGGCGCCCTGGGCGAGGCCGACGCCCATCGCGGCGACGCCGATGCGACCGCCGTCGAGGATGTGGAGGAAGTTCTTGAAGCCGTCGCCGCGGCGGCCGAGCAGGTGGTCCTCGGGCACGCGACAGTCCTCGAAGCTGAGCGGCCGGGTGTCGGAGGCGTTCCAGCCCATCTTGCGGTACGGCTCGCCTGCCTCGTAGCCGGGCGTCCCGTTGGGGACGATCAGGTTCGAGATCTCCTTGCGCCCATCGGTATCGCCGGTGACGGCGGTGATCGAGACGCAGCCGGAGATCTCGGTGCCCGAGTTGGTGATGAACTGCTTCGCCCCGTCGATCGTCCACTCGCCGTCCTCAAGCTTCGCCGTCGTCCGCACGTTGCCGGCGTCGGAGCCGGCCTCCGGCTCGGTCAGCCCGAACGAAGCGAGCTTCTGCCCGCTGCAGAGCACCGGCAGCCACTCGTCCTTCTGCTCGTCGGTCCCCCAGAGGTAGATCGGCATCGTCCCCAGCGACGTATGCGCCGCCATCGTGAT
>JASLJO010000024.1 GCA_030152505.1 Solirubrobacterales bacterium
TATTCGCCGGTGCGCATCAGTTGGACCATTTCGTCGGAGGTCCCGCCCACCTTGACGTTGACCTTGCATCCGGTCTTCTGTTCGAACGGTTTGCTCCATTCCGGTTCGACGTAACCGGCCCAGGCGATCAGGTTCAGCTGACCCTCTCCCTTGCCGACCTTGGTCAGTTCCTTGCCGGTGGTGTCGTTGTCGCTGCTGCCACAGCCGGCCAGCAACAGCATGAAAGCGAGCAGGCCGGCGATGACGATCCATGCCGCTCGTGCGGGGTGTGCATTCGGAGTCTTCACGGTGATCTCTCCTCTGTATTCGATTTGCCGCGGACCGCGACCGTGTGCTCCGGGCGCCAGCCCACCAGCACCTCCCTGCCCTGCTCGGAGGGCGCCTCGGTCGATGCGCCCTCCACGTTCTGACGAACGAGTTGAAGCTCTCCGCCGCCCTCGAGGGCGACCGTGTAGCGAGTGACCATGCCGGCGTAGGCGACATCGGCGATCTGGCCGCGCTCGGTGCGCAGCCCGTTGGCCGTCGCCGCCGGGTCGAGCAGCTGGATCTTCTCCGGCCTGATCGTGAAGCGCGAGCCGTCGCGCTCGAGCAGGTTGGAGACGCCTACGAAGCCGGCGACGAACTCGGTCGCGGGCTGCTCGTAGAGCTCGACCGGCGGGCTGACCTGCTCGATCCTCCCCTGGTTGAAGACGGCGATGCGGTTGCTCATCGTCAGGGCCTCGTCCTGGTCGTGGGTGACATAGACGAAGGTGATGCCGACGTCGGCTTGGATCGCCTTCAGCTCACTCTGCATCTGCTCGCGCAGCTTCAGGTCCAGGGCGCCGAGCGGCTCGTCGAGCAGCAGCACGCGCGGGCGGTTGACGATTGCCCGCGCCAGGGCGACCCGCTGACGCTGGCCGCCTGAGAGCTCGCCCGGCTTACGCTCGCCGTAGCCGGGCAGGCGCACCATCTCCAGTGCCTCGTCGCGCCGCCTGGCCCGGTCAGCCTTGGCGACGCCGGCGACCCGCATCCCGTAGGCGACGTTCTCACCGACCGTCATGTGGGGGAACAGGGCGTAGTCCTGGAAGACCGTGTTGACCGCTCGGTCGTACGGCGGCACCCCCGCCATGTCCCGACCGGCCAACTCGATCGTGCCCCCGCTCGGCTCCTCGAAGCCGGCGATCATCCGCAGGGTCGTCGTCTTGCCCGAGCCGGACGGCCCGAGCAGCGTGAAGAACTCGCCGGTCTCGACCTCGAGGTCGATGCCCGCAACCGCCTGTACCCCGGCGTATCGCTTGCTGAGGCCATCCAGGCGGATGTCAGGTGGAGTAGCTACACCAAGACGTTATCCGAGTGGTTCAGGAGATCAAGGACAAAGCCACCCCGGCCAGTTGGCCGAGGTGGCCTACGGGACGCCCCTGCCCCGAAGCTTTGTCTAGAAGCCTGCCGGGTGGCGAGCGACGAAGCCGACGTTGTCGCGCAGGTCTTCGTGCCAGCTCGGGCCGGTTTTGCCGTCCGTGTTGCCCGAGGTGTCCCAGCGGTAGCCGGCAATCACCGCGTAGGCGTGGCCGGGATTGGCATAGACCGTGACCCAGCGTCCGTCGCCTTCCAGGCCCCAGTGCTCCATCGGGCCAGAGGGAAGCGGGCTTTCGAGGAATTTGCCGCCGTGCAGGGCAAAGCTGACCGAGCCCGAGCAGTCATAGCCCCTGTCCCACCAGCGGGCATGGCCGCCCCCGTAGATGTACGGCTTGGTGCGAATCCGGTTGGCGGCCGCGATCACGGCCTTGACCCGCGCCGGGGCGGACTTGGGCGGGATCAGCATCCCGTTGTCGAGCAGCCGTGCTTTCGGCGTCGGCGTGCACATATCGACTTCGGCGGGCGTCAAACCACCACCGTCGCAGCTGGCCGCGGCGCCTGATGGTGCAAGGGCGAGGATGGCCAGCGCCGCAATTGCGACCAACCCCGCCTTCAGCTTTGAGCGTGTCTTCAGCAAACCGATCTCCTTCGTCGGCCTACGGGGTTAGCTGTCGGGCTGGCGCTGTAGGAGCCTGCGCCCCCGCCCTATATGGGCGAGTTAGCCCCGAAAACGTGGTTCCCCCGCTCCCGCATCGCCTCTGGCAGGCGGGATTCGGCGTTTCGGTTGTTCGGAACGGCGGGCAGTGTAGACGATTGCCCGGCCGGATGCTTACAAGAAACAAACATTTTGTAGCCCTTCGCACTTTCATCCCAGATTCCTGTCGGCCGGGCGGCTGGTAGCTTGCGGTCCGGGATGGAACTTTCAGGTCGCTCAGCTCTCCTCACCGGCGCCACCGGCGGCCTCGGCCGGGCGATCGCGGTGGCGCTTGCCGCGAAGGGCGCCAAACTGGTCCTCAGCGGGCGCAAGGCCGAGGCGCTCGAGGCGCTGGCTGCTGAACTTCCCGGTGACGGGCACAGAATCGTGCCTGGCGACCTGTCTGAAGCCGGCGCCGCTGAGAAGCTTGCCGCCGTCGCGGGTGACGTCGATGCCTTGATCGCCAACGCGGGCTTGCCGGGCACCGGGCGGCTGCCCGGCTACAGCACCGAGCAGCTGACTGGCACGCTGCGCGTCAATCTCGAGGCGCCGATCCTGCTCGCCCGCGCGCTCGAGCCGGGGATGTTGGAGCGGGGTTCGGGCCACATGGTCTTCATCTCCTCGCTCTCCGGCAAGTCGGCGACGCCGCTTTCCTCTATCTACAACGCGACCAAGTTCGGCCTGCGCGGCTTCGCGCTCGGCCTGCGCGCCGACCTCGACCCGCTCGGCATCGGCGTCTCGATCGTCTCCCCGGGGACGATCCGCGAAGCCGGCATGTACGCAGACTCCGGCGCCCCGCCGATTCCCGGCCTCGGCACCGGATCTCCCCAGCAGGTCGCGGCAGCTGTGGTCAAGGCAATCGAGAAGAACAAGGTCGAGGTAACGGTCGCCCCGCCTCAACAGCGCCTGCTCGCCCATTTCGCTCTCACCAGCCCAGGCATAGCCGTCAAGATCGCCAGCGGCGAGCAGGGTCAGAAAGCTGCCGCCACAGTCGCCAAGGGCCAGTCCGACAAGCGCTGAAGCCGCCTCCGTAGGATGGGGATATGAGCCACCTTGACTCATTCGGAGCCCGCTCCACGCTTGAGGTGAGTGGGCGTTCCTACGAGATATTCAGGCTTGACAGCCTGCAGAACCGCTTCGACGTCGCGCGGCTGCCCTACTCGATCAAGGTGTTGCTGGAGAACGTGCTGCGGCTCGAGGACGGCGTCTCGGCGACGAGGGAGGACATCGAGGTGATTGCGAGCTGGGACGCCTCAGCTCTGCCCAGTGACGAGATTCCCTACCAGCCGGCGCGGGTGCTGATGCAGGACTTCACCGGCGTGCCCGCGGTGGTCGACCTGGCGGCGATGCGCGACGCGATGGCCGAGATCGGTGGCGACCCGGAGAAGATCAACCCGCTGGTCGACGTCGATCTGGTGATCGACCACTCGGTCCAGGTTGACGCCTTCGGCAACGAGCGCGCCTTCGCGGTCAACGCCGAGCGCGAGTTCGAACGCAACCGCGAGCGCTACTCCTTCCTCAAGTGGGGACGGGAGGCCTTCGACAACTTCAGCGTCGTGCCGCCGGCGACCGGGATCTGCCACCAGGTCAACCTCGAGCACATCTCCCAGGTCGTCTACAGCTCCGAGCGCGGCGGCGCGCTGCAGGCCTACCCCGACACCCTGGTCGGCACCGACTCGCACACGACGATGGTCAACGGCCTCGGCGTGCTCGGCTGGGGCGTGGGTGGGATCGAGGCCGAGGCGGCGATGCTCGGCCAGCCGGTCTCGATGCTGCTGCCCCAGGTGGTCGGCTTCAAGCTCGACGGGGAGCTGCCGCAGGGAGCGACCGCGACCGACCTGGTGTTGACCGTGACCGAGATGCTGCGAGCGCACGGCGTCGTCTCCAAGCTCGTCGAGTTCTTCGGGCCGGGTCTTTCCACCTTGGGCCTCGCCGACCGGGCGACGATCGGCAACATGTCGCCGGAGTTCGGCTCGACCTGCGCGATCTTCCCGGTCGACGCCGAGACCCTGCGCTACCTCGAGCTGACCGGCCGCCCGACCGAG
>JASLJO010000055.1 GCA_030152505.1 Solirubrobacterales bacterium
GGTTCTTCTGCCTGCCCGGGGAACGCGAGCAGGTGGAGCCGCTGGCGCGCTTCATGTTCTCCTCCTACGTCACCGTCCCCGTCTACACCGCCTTCTACCGCTGGCTCGGCTACGGCGAGCAGATCGACGCGATGGTCGCCGCCTGGGAGTCCGGTGACCGCCAGGGCGCGGCCGCGGCGGCACCCTGGGAGCTGATCGAGGACATGTTCATCTTCGGCACGCCGGAGCAGATGCGCGAGCGACTCGACGCCTTCGTAGCCGGCGGCGTCACCCTGCCGATCCTCACCCCGATCGTCCCCCCCGACGCACTGGCAGAGACGATCGACGCATTGGCTCCCTAGTACTCGACCTCCGCTCCTAGACCAAAGGCGCGATCGGCGGCTATTTCGACGATTTTGTCGACGATCGGCTCGTGCCAGCCTTCCTTCTTCGAGCGCGTGGCGATCGTCTCCACCGCCATCCCCACCCGGGTCGCGGTGGTCGATGCCAGCCCGCGCATGACTTCGAAGTCGAACTCGCATGCTTCGCAGACTTCGGCCAACTCGAGCAGGTACGACGTTTCCTGGTATTCCTCGGAGATGACCAGGCCATGGTGGATCGGGTCGTCGTAGACGACGGTCGACGTGAGGTCGGTCAGCGGTGCCAGGCGCCACCTGACCTCCGGCCCGGCCGGCGAGGTGTTCTCGCGGTCGATCAGGACGAAATTGTCGCCGTGGGCGTCGCCGTTGCCAACGATGTAGTTGCAGAAGGCCGCGGTGAGCAGGTTGACGACTTCGTCGGGACGGCTGACCGCGTTGAGCAGGCCACGGGCTTCGGCCCAGCCGGGCGGCTCACTCTCTTTACCGTCCTCGCCGATGACGACGGTGTCGGGCGGGATGCCGAGCGCCTGGGTGAAGGACTCGCAGTGCAGGCGCCTGGCGTCGCCGGGGCGCTCGCCGACGATGCGGTCATAGCGCGGCGAGACCAGGCAGCGGCGCCCGCCGACCTCCTCCACCGACGCTTTGGCGACCGGCAGCCCGACCTGACGGAAGACCGCCATGCAGAACATCTCGTTGGCGACATATTCGGGGTATTCGCCGGTCTCAGGCTTGATCACGTGCGTGCTTGGGGCGGCGGCCTCCGGCCAGGCCCAGCGGTCGTTCTGTTCATCCCTGACGAGGGCGAGCTTGTGCCGCTGACCCGGCAGGGCGAAGCGCAAACGCCCGGCGCCGGGGGCGGACGGCATGGGCCGCTTCACCACTTCGGCCAGCTCGTCCCCCTCCAGCCAGGCGAGCGAATCCGGGCCGAGCGGACGGGGAATATCGCCCGGGGGCAGGAAGCTGACCGCGCCCGGGCAATCCCGGCCGATCTCCTCGAGCAGCAGGTAGCCGTCGGCTGCGTCGATCTCGAGCTCACGTCCGAGCCGGGCGCGGCGCGAGCCCTCCGGCAGGAGGCCTTCGACGTAGGCGCTCGTCGCCTCGGCGCTGTATGGCTCCGGACGGGCCGGGAGGGAGTTGCTGAGCAATGCCCTACCGGGCCCCACTCTCTCCACCAGCTCCGGGTCATAGGCAAGTCGGTAGTCGTTGTCACCAGCTGGGAACAAAGTGCCAACCCGCTCCCCGTGCAGGTAGACGTCAAGGCTCAATTGGGTCCTCCCTGATCTTCCTCCGGGTATTCACGGTTCAGGACTTTAGACCGAAGCCAAGCTGAGCGCGTAGTCCGCCGCGGCATCGGTGAACCATCCGTCCGGCCGCAGGCCCGCTTCGCGGTAAACGCCTTCGAGTCGCTCCCGGGTGAACTTGGAGGAGATCTCGGTCCGCATCTCCTCGCCGGCAGCGAAGTGCACGGTCAGGTCCAGACCGTCGAGACGCACGGACTGCTCGGCCCGCGAGCGCAGGCGGATGTCCATGCGGGCGGCGTCGGCGTCGTAGCGTGCGACGTGCTCGAAGGCGTCGGGCTCGAAGTTGCCGCCGTACTCGCGGTTGAGCACATGTAGGACGTTCTTGTTGAACTCCGCCGTGACCCCCAGGGCATCGTCGTATGCCGCCTCCAGGCGGCTCGGCTCCTTGACCAGATCGGTGCCGAGCAGGATCCGATCGCCCGGCTCGAGCAGGGCGGCGATGCGGGTGAGGAAGGCCCCGCGTGCTTCGGGGTAGAGGTTGCCGATCGTGCCGCCGAGGAAGGCGACGAGGCGGCGATCGCCGCCATTGGGAATCCGCTCGAGGTCGTGCTCGAAGTCGCAGACGAGGCCGCGGATCGCCAAGCCTGGGTACTCCTCCACCAGCGACTCCGCCGTTTCGCGCGTGATCTCCTCCGAGATGTCGACCGGGACGTAGGTGGAGAGACAGCGGGCGTCGCTCATCGCGCTCAGCAGGTGGCGCGTCTTGGTGGCCGAGCCCGAGCCGAGCTCGACCAGGGTGCCGGGCTCGCCGGCAGCGGCGACGATCTCCGCCGAGCGATGAGCGAGGATCTCGCGCTCGGCCCGGGTCGGGTAGTACTCGTCGAGCTCGGTGATCTGCTCGAAGAGCTGCGAACCGCGTTCGTCGTAGAAGTACTTGGGGGCGAGCTCCTTCGGCTTGCCGGTGAGCCCAAGGCGGATGTCGCGCGCCATCGCCAGGCCGCCGTCGGCCCGCAGGTGGACCTCGATCTCGATCGGGTCTGCAGCGGCGCCGGGCGTCATCGGACATCCCTTGCGCAGCGAAAGCCGGAGAAGATCTGCCGGCGCTGCGGCAGGTCCCAGTTGCGGAAGCTCGGCCGCATCAGGTCCGGGTGGGTGGCCCAGGAACCACCACGCAGCACCTTGTGATCGTCTCCGAAAAAGACCTCGGAGTACTCACGGTAGGGAAATGCCTCGAAGCCGGGATAGGCGAGAAAGTCGGAGGAGGTCCATTCCCAGATCTGGCCCACCGCATCGAGCTGCGGGCGCGCCACCTCCCACTCCTGCTCGCTGGGCAGGCGCTTGCCCGCCCAGCGAGCGAACGCGTCGGCCTCGTGCCAGGAGACGTGGCTGACCGGCTGAGAGGAGGCGACCGGCTCGCGTCGACCCATCGCGACGCTCACCCAGCCGGCTTCGGCGTCGCCCTCCCAGTAGAGGGGTGGATCAACCCCGGTCGCCTCCATGTAGGCGACATACGCACCATTGGTCACCGGAGTTCGATCGATCTCGAAAGCAGCGAGCTCGCCGGCGTGGCGCGGGCGCTCGTTGTCGTAGGCGAAGCCGGTCGGCAGCGCGCCTATCTCGTACCTGCCGCCCTCGACGGCCACGGCCTCCCGTCCGGGCGGAACGGGCCCGGCGCCGACCGGTCGCGGTGGCTCATAGCCGTCGACCATCTGCAGCAGCTGAAGCATCGTCTCGTTGTGCTGCTGCTCGTGCGCGATCAGCATCTCGTAGACAAACCCTTCGCGCAGCAGTGGGTCCTCCGCGTCGGCGTCGATCTCAACCCCGTCGAGCACCTCGAGGGTACGCTCGCGCACGTCGGCGAGGTAGGAGCGCAGCTCGGCGTCGCGCAGGATGGGGAGCCCGTTGCGATCCCTGCGAGGGTTCTCGATCGCGTCATAGAGGCGGCCGAGCTCACCGTGCAGCGGCTCGCGCTCGCCGACCGTCTGCACCAGCCAGAGCTCCTCGAAGTTGGCGATGTGGCCGAGGTCCCAGGCCAGCGGACTGAGCAGCGGCGAGTAGACGCGGTTGAGCTGCTCGTCGTCGAGCGGCTCGATCAGCTCGTAGGTGCGCCTTCGCGCCTCCGCGAGCCGATCCGCGATCGCTTCCTTGGAGTTGGGCTGTGCCGTCACCACGGTGGCGATGCAAACACCCTAACGAGGTCGGCGCGAAATGTGTGACGAAGTGATGGACGCCGGCCTCAGAAAGTGTCGCTCCCGGGTTTGATCGTCGCATCGGAGCCGTCGGGCATCGTTCCCGGTTTCACGCCGGTGAATTCGCCGGAGATCTTTCCTTTCGAGACCGTGAGCTTGAGGAAGCCGTATTCGGATGCCTCACCGGCCTCGAACGTGACCCCATCGCCGACTTCATCGCCAGGTTTGGTTCCTTTGGCGAACCGGTGCAGGTTGTGGTAGCCGGAGTTCCCGATGACGATGTAGGTGATCTCATCTTTGCCCCGCTTGCGGGTGAAGCGCTGATAGTCGTGGACATGACCAGAGAGGACCATGTCGGGCGTGCGCCCGGACTCGTCGAACGCCTTGTCGAGGATTTCGCCCATGAGCTCGCTGCCGCCGTGCATCGAGTCGACGCTGTAGGGCGGGTGGTGCAGAGTCACGATCAGTGGTCGATCTTTGGCCGCCGCCGCGAGTTCGGCCGTCAGCCATTCGATTTGACTGGGCTCGAGATGGCCGCCCGGCACGACGTTGGTGAAGACTCCGACTATCGTCACGGCTTCGAGCGCCAGGGTCCAGTCGCAATAGGGCTGGGTCTGGGTGTGACGGCCGAACTCGAAGTCCGGATCGGTCGGCGGGATCGACGGCTTCGTGTCGCAGAAATTCTCCATGAAGCCATCGAGCGGCTTGCGCTCGGTGTGCTCGCCTCTGATCGACCAGTCGTGGTTGCCTGGGATGGCGACAATCGACAGTGGCAGGTGAGCGTAGGCCTCATAGAACTGGTGCGGGTAGTCCCACCGTTCACCGTAGAAGTAGACGATGTCACCGACCGAGTAGACGAAGTCGACGCCATCTGCCGCCTTCTGCATCGCGTAGGAGACGGCGTTCTGCGAACTCGCCGTTTTGACCCCTCCGTGATCGGCGATGACGAAGACCGAGACCCCATCGCCGGGGTCATCGATGCCGACGCCCTTGCCGTCGACCTTCCCCGGCGAGCCCTCCGGCAGCGGCTGGACTTTGGCGTCGTGGTGTGGGTGACTCTTCTGCAGCTGCTCGGCGGCGGTGACGGTGCTCCTACCGGTTGCGCGATCCATGACTCTCCTCTGTGAGTGACGGTGAATGGATGTCCCAATCGCTCAACCTATACAGATTGCACAACTGTTTGCAAGTAAACACATTGGTACTGCAATAGAGGGGCTCGACGCGCCGAGCGGCGAAAGAGATAGAACACCGCGTCGATGCTGATCGAAGGAAAGGGAGCACTGGTCATGGGTGGGGCCTCCGGCTTGGGGGAGGCGACCGCGCGGGCGCTGGTGGCGGCTGGCGCGAGGGTCGTGATCGCGGACCTCAACGCCGAGAAGGGCGAAGCGCTGGCAGCCGAGCTCGGCGCCGGCACGAGCTTCGTCAAAGCCGATGTGACCGACGAGGCGGCCGTCGCTGCGGCGGTGGAGCGTGCTGCGGCGGCCGGGCAAGATGGACTGCGGATCTCGATCTGCTGCGCCGGGATCGGTTGGGCCGAGCGGGTCGCCCATAAGCGTGGCCCCCACAACCTCGAATTCTTCTCCAACGTGGTCAAGGTGAACCTGATCGGCACCTTCAACGTGCTGCGCCTCGCGGCGGCGGCGATGGGCGAGAACGAGGCCGACGCGGAGGGCGAGCGCGGCGTCTGCGTCAACACCGCCTCGATCGCGGCCTTCGACGGGCAGATCGGCCAGGTCGCCTACTCGGCCTCCAAGGGAGGGATCGTCGGCATGACCCTGCCGGCGGCACGTGACATGGCCTCGCGCGGCGTGCGCGTGGTGACGATCGCCCCTGGCCTCTTCGACACGCCGCTGCTGGCGGCGCTGCCCGAGGAGGCCCGCGCCGCGCTCGGGGCCGGCATCCCCTTCCCCTCGCGCCTCGGCCGCCCGGCCGAATATGCGCAGCTGGTCGAGCAGATCGTCGCCAACCCGATGCTGAATGGGGAGACGATCCGGCTTGACGGCGCACTGCGGATGCCGCCGAAGTAGTCAGTCCGTCCCCTCC
>JASLJO010000073.1 GCA_030152505.1 Solirubrobacterales bacterium
GACAGGCGTACGCGTAGCCGACCACTCTGCCGTCGCGTTCGGCCACCAGCCAGGGATAGGTCCTGGCGATGCCGGCGATCCGCTCTGCAAATCGAGCTGCGTCCGGGGGCTCTTCCTCGAACGAGGTGGCCCCCGCCTCGACGTGCGGGGCGTAGATGGCTACACAGGCAGCCGCATCGCGGTGCGGGTCGGCGGTGCGGACGGTCGCTGGTTCCATAGGCTTCGCCACGATGAGCGTGGAATCCAATCAAGTGCTGCGACGGGCAATCGGGATCGTCTTCTCCGATGGCGGCCTGCTGGCGCTGAGCGCGGTGCGGCCGCCGGGGTCGCGCACGCATGGCGACGAGCAGGTGGCCGCAGTCCTCTGTGGCCCGGACGGCGCTCCGGTTGAGGTGTCCGAGACGCTGCTGTCGACCGAGTACGGGCCCGATGGCGTGCAGCGGCGCGCGACGCTGGAGCTGTGGATAGACGGCGACGAAGGGCAGCCGGTGCGCGGCGCCGGGACGCTGATCAGCGCCGCCAAGGTGCGCCGACCGGGGATGGACTCCGACATCGCCTTCTTCCGCTGGTCGGTCGAAGGGCGCGACGGCCTCGGCCACTACGAGCTGGTCCGTGAAGATGGGTGAGCGAGTCGGCAGGATCGAGGTGGTGATCTCCGACTTCGGCGGCGTGCTGACCACGCCGCTGATCCAGTCGTTCATGGCCTTCCAGGACCAGACCGGGATCACGACCGAGACCCTGGGCAAGGCGATGGAGGCGGCCACTGAGGCCAACGGCGCTAACCCGCTCTTCCAAATGGAGCGAGGCTTGATCACCGAGGTCGCCTTCCTGGAGAAGCTCACCGACAGCCTCGAGCCGCTGCTCGGGCACCGCCCGGAGATGCATCGCTTCAAAGAGATCTACTTCGAAGCGCTCGAGCCGAATCCGCCGATGATCGAGTTGATGCGGGAGCTAAAGGCCGCCGGCTACCGGATGGCGATGCTGACCAACAACGTGCGGGAGTGGGAGCCGCTGTGGCGCTCGATGCTGCCGGTCGACGAGATCTTCGAGGCCGTGGTCGACTCCGGCTTCGTCGGCTGTCGCAAGCCAGAATCGAAGATCTACGAGATCACCCTCGACCGCATCTCCCTCCCCGCCGAGTCCTGCCTCTTCATCGACGACGTCAAGGTCAACTGCGAAGGAGCGGAAAGAGCCGGCATGACCGCCGTCCATTTTCAGGACAACGAGCAGGCGATCGGCGACGTGCGCGAAACTCATCAGTTGATTTAGGAGATCAACTTGTTTATTGCTCCAATAAGGGAGGTGAACAGATGGATGTCAGCAAACGTGAGCCCACGCTCCCGGCCCTTTCGATCATGAAGGGCACCTGACGCAGGCCGGGCCGGCGGCGTCGCGGCGAAGCGCGTCGCCGGCCTAGTTGTCGGAGCCGGCGCGGTCCCAGATGTAGAGCTCGACGGCCTCTACCGCGAGCTCCATCAGGCGGGGCTGGGAGAGCAGGCCGAGGACGAGCTCGAGGGCGTCGTCTTCGGTGACGCCGGCGTCGACGGCCTCCTCACCGCGGAAGCCGGCGGCGAGCTTGAGTGCCTCGCGGCGGTTGTCGCCGAGCGAGCCGAAGGCGCCCATGAGGAAGTCGCGATTCGGCACCGGCTGACCGATCTCGAGCGAGCCGTGCCAGGCGGCGAGCATCGAGAGGTCGTGCTCGTCGAGCTCGGAGAGCGCTTTCGCGTAGTGGGTTTCAAGCTCGTCGTCGGGAATCTCGTCGACCCAGGACCGGACCGCCTCACCGAGGAGCTGGCGCCGGGCCTCGCGGCCGATCGAGTCGGAGATGGCGCGAATCGCGTCGGCGGGGTCTACAAAGCAGAGAGCCATTTGCTGAGCGCAATCTAGAGAGGGCCGAGGACGGCAAAGCTGGGTGGGGCACGCCGGGGAGCTACCTATGCTGAGTCGCTTGCCGCCATGCCGCTGACACTGATCCACGGACCCCCCAATTCCGGCCGCGCGGGCCGTATCCAGGCCCTCTTCCACGAGGCGCTCGACCGCGGCCCCGTGCTGGTCCTGCCGACCCGCGACGACGTCTACCGCTTCGAGCGGCTGCTCTGCGGCTCGGGGGCGGTGCTGGGCGGCTCGGTCATGACCTTCGACGACCTCTTCCGCGAGGTGGCACGGGTCGCCGGGGTGCCGCCCGGCAGCGAACTGACGACGGCTCAGCGACTGGCCGCCGTCGGCGCCGGGATCGCTGCCCGCCGCGACACGCTCGGGCCGCTCCGCCGCTCCGCCGCCCGTCCCGGCTTCGCGGTCCCCCTCGCGCGCCTGCTCGACGAGCTGCAGAGCGCCGGACTGGAGCCGGCCGCGCTGAGCTCGGCTGCGCGGACTCTCGAGTCCTCCGCCTACCTCGACGATCTGACGGCGCTGTTCGCCGCTTATGCCGAGCTGCGCGACCGGCTCGGACTGCGCGACGTTCACGGCCTCGCCCAGGCGGCAATCGAAGCGCTGCACGCGGCCCCGGCCTCCTGGGGAGAGCGGCCGATCTTCCTCTACGAGCCCGGAGAGCTCACCGGCAACCAGCGGCGGTTGCTCGAGGGGCTGAGCGCGGCGACCGAGGTCACCGTCGCGCTCGCCTACGAGGAGAACCACCCCGCGCTCGCCGCGCGCAGGACCGCGATCGAGAGCCTCGACGAAATCGCAACCGCCAAGCAGGCGACAAGCGGCCCCCAGGAACTCGAGCCCTTCCGCATTGATCCGCTGCTCGTCCACCTGCAGCGCGAGCTCGGCAAAGGCGAGCCGGCGCGGCGACGGCCGAGCGACGCCCTCGTGCTGCTGCGCTCCGCCGGTGAGCGCGGAGAGGCCGAGGCAATCGGGGCGGAGGTGGCGAAGCTGATCCAGGCCGGCGCCGATCCGGGGCAGATCGCGGTTGCCGTCCGGGACCCGGTGCGGCGAGGGCCGCTGCTCGGCGCGATCCTCGAGGCCTACGGCGTCCCAGTGGCACTCGAGGCGGAGGTGCCGGTGAGCGGCACCTCTGTCGGCGGGACGCTGATCGCCCTGCTCGAGGCGGAGCTCGGCGGCGGCCAGGCGAGCGACCTGTTGCGCTTCCTACGTGGCGCGTCCGGTGTCTCGCAAGATCGGGTGGACTGGTTCGAGCGCGCCGCGCGGCGGCAGCGGGTGCGAAGCGCGACCACCGCGCTGGCGCTGTGGGAGCAGCGATACGAGCGGCTTCCGGCGGATCTGCTGCGCATTCGAGGAGCTGCCGCCGCGGGGCCCGCAGCGATGGCCGCTGCCGGCGCCGCCATCGCGGCGACAATGGCAGCGCGCCCGCTGCGGGGCGAGGGCGACGGGCCCGCGCCGCGACGCGGCGCGGGCGTGGAGCTGCGCGCCGCGGAGGCAATCGCCACCGCACTCAGTGATCTGGCCGAGCTGCCGGACCTGGCGCCGTCACCCGCGGACCTGATCACGACGCTGCACGAGCTCCGCTTCAACGCCTGGAGCGGCCCGATCGAGGGCCGCGTGCGGATCGCCAGCCCCTACCGGCTGCGCGCCTCGCGCTTCGAGCACGTCTTCGTCGCCTCACTCCAAGACGGCGAGTTCCCGCGCCGCGACCGCGGCGAGGACCCCTTCCTCTCCGAAGGGCAGCGGCTGGCCCTCGACCTGCAGCCACGACGCGATCCCGAGGAGGAGGAGCGCTACCTCTTCCACGCCTGCCTGGCGCTGCCCAGCAAGCGCCTCTTCCTCTCCTACCGCGACAGCGACGAAGACGGGATCGCCGAACCTCGCTCGCCCTTCCTCGATGACGTCCGCCGCATGCTCGACCCGCCGCCGCCCGACGCCGAGATCGATCCGGTCGAGGCCGAGCTGACCATCGCCCGCGACCTTACCCAGGTCGGACTGTCGCCGGGAAGGGTGCCCTCGGAGGACGAGCTGGCAGGAGCGAGGGAGGCCGAGGCGGCGAGCCGCGCTCCGGGGCCGATCGCCAACCCGGCGGTGCTCACGGCCCTGGCCTCGGTGCCGGCGTACGGCGGCACGACGCTGGAGGGCTTCGACGTTTGCTCCTACCGCTGGTTCGTCTCACACGAGCTCGAACCGCAGCCACTCGACCCGACGCCCGACCCGCTGGTCCAGGGCGGACTGATGCACGGCGTGCTCGAGCGGCTCTACCGCGAGCGGCCCGGCGGCGATCCCCTCCCCCGCCCCGACTCGCTCGAGGCCTGGGTCGGGCGGGCGCGGCAGCTCGTCGGCGAGCTCGCCGGCGAGCGAGGGCTCGGCGCCCCCCCGGCCGAGCGGGCGATCGTACGCCGAGTCGAGGGCCTGCTGGTGCGCTTCGTCGCCGCCGAGGCGGCGCGTCGGCCCGATGGCTTCGAGCCCTGGCTGCTCGAGGCCGCCTTTGGCGAGGACGAGGAGGCGGAGCGCCCCGCGCTCGAGATCGACGACTGGAGCCTGCACGGCGCCATCGACCGAGTCGACCGCGACCCCGCCGGCCGAGCCCTCGTCCTCGACTACAAGCTCTCCCGCACGGTCACCCCGCTCGGCAAGTTCGAGGAGCAGGCCAAGCTCCAGCTGCAGCTCTACCTGATCGCCGTCGCCGAGCGCTGGGGGGCCGACGCGGCCGCCGGTCTCTACCACCCCCTGCGGGGAACCTCGCGCGATTCCCGCCGCCCGCGCGGGGCGGTGCGCGAGGACCTCGCGCCGGAGCTCGGCTCCTACGGCCTCTACGACAACGACCTGCTCGACAGCGAGGGCTTCGAGCAGATGCTGGCCGATGCCCGGCGCCGCGCCGGCGAGATCGTCGCCCGCATGCGCCGGGGGGACATCCGCCGCGACCCCGGTCCGCGCCAAGCTCTGCGCGGACACGACGTCTGCCCCGCATTCTGCGACTTCGCGCCGATCTGCCGCCGCGACCGGGCGCCGGCGGAAGACCGGGACCAGGACGAGCGGTGAGCACCCGCGCGCCAACCCCCGAGCAGTCGCTGGCGATCGCGGCCAAAGGGCACGACGTCCTGGTCGAGGCCGGCGCGGGTACCGGCAAGACCGGGGTCATGGTCGACCGCTACTGCCGCCTGGTCTGCGATCTGGAGATCTCGCCAGACTCCGTGCTCGCCTTCACCTTCACCGACAAGGCGGCGACCGAGCTGCGACAGCGCATACGCGCCGTACTGGCCCGGCGCGCCGCGGCCGGCTCACAGCGAGCCGCGGGCCTGCTGCCGGCCTTCGGCGGGGCCTGGGTGACGACGATCCATGGCTTCTGCAACCGCCTCCTCGCCGCCCACCCGGTGGCCGCCGGCATCGACCCGCGCTTTCGCGTGCTCGACGCGACCGAGGCGGAGCGGGCCGCGCGCGAGGCGTTCGACGACGCCCTGGTCGAGTTTCTCGCTTCCGGGGACAAGGATCGCGAGCGCACGGTCGCCGCCTTCGAGATCGGCGGGCTGCGGGCGATCGTCAGCGGCGTCCATGCCGAGCTGCGCAGCCGCGGCGAGGCTGAGCCGCGACTGCCCTCACCACCCCAGCCCGACCCGAAGGCCGCCATCGGTCAGGTGGTGGCGGCGGCAAGCGAGGCGCTGGCGGAGCTGAAGCCGAGCGACCCCAATCGAGAGCTGCTCGAGCGAGCGCTGGATGAGCTCGAGGGGGAAAGCACCCCCGACCTCGATCGACTGGTGGCGCTGCAGACCGGCAGCAAGGCCAAGGCCCTGACGACCTATTGCGAGGCGATCGAAGCCGCCATCGCGCGCACGGCGGAGGCGGGTGAGGGCGGTGAAGCCTACGGCCACGTCGCCGAGCTGCTGAGGCTCTTCGGCACCCGTTTCGAGGCGGTCAAGGAGCGGCGCGGCGGCCTCGACTTCGAGGACCTGCAGCTGCGCGCCGTCCGCCTGCTCGGGCGCGAGGAGATCGGCAACGCCTACCGATCCCGCTTCAGCCACCTGCTGGTCGACGAGTTCCAGGACACCAACCGACTGCAGCTGCGGCTGATCGAGGCGGTGCGCGGACCGCACGCCGAGCTGATGGTGGTGGGCGACGAGCTGCAATCGATCTACGGCTTCCGCCATGCCGATCTCGACGTCTTCCGCGAGCAGCGTCGCGCGGTCGAATCAAGCAGTGACGCGGCGGCGATCGAGCTGAGCGGGAACTTCCGCTCCCGTCCCGAGGCGATCGGGGCGGTCAACGCGATCGGCGAGAAGCTGCTCGGCGATGCCTTCCACCCCCTGCGCGTGGGTGGCCTGCCAGAAACGCCGGAGCCACCTGGTGATGGGCCGGCGGTCGAGCTGCTGCTCACCGCACGCGACGGCTGGGGCGCCGAGGGGGTCGACCTCGCGCCGGCGACCGACGCCGACACGCCGCCGTGCAATCTCGCCGAGGCCCGCTTCGTCGCCGAGCGGCTGCGCCGGCTGCACGAGAGCGGGGTCGAGCGGGGTGAGATGGTCGTCCTGCTGCGCGCCTTCACCCACCTCGACGCCTACGAGGACTCGCTCGAACGAGCCGGCCTGCGCCCCTACACGATCGGCGGTCGCGGCTACTGGTCCCAGCAGCAGGTGGCGGACGTCTGTGCCCTGCTGGCAACGGTGGCCAACCCACTCGACGACCAGGCGCTCTTCGGCGCCCTCGCCTCCCCCGCCTGCGCCGTCGCGCCGGACACGCTCTGGCTGCTGCGGGCCGCCGCGGGGCGAAGGCGACACGTCTGGCCGGCGGTGGAGCGGGCAAGCGGCCTCGCCGAGGCTGAGCTGGAGGCGCCCGAGCGGCTGGCGCAGATCCCGCCCTCGGAGCAGGGTCTTCTGCGCGCCTTCGCGGCAACGATCGACGGGCTGCGCCGCCGTGGCGACCGCCTCTCCCTGGCCGGCCTGATCGACACCGCGATCGCCGAGACCGGCTATGACCTGGCGGTCCTGATGCGCCCCGCGGGCCAGGCGCGATTCGCCAACGTGCGCAAGCTGATGCGCCTGGCGGAAGAATTCGAGGCGCGGGAGGGGCGCGACCTGCGTGGCCTGCTCGATTTCCTCTTCGTCCGCGCGGAAGCCGACACCGAGGCTGAAGCGGCAAGCGCGATCGAGGGCCACGACGGGGTGCGGATCATGACCGTGCACAGCGCCAAGGGGCTCGAGTTCGGCGTCGTCGCCGTGCCCAGCCTCTCGCGGCGGCTGCTCGCCGGCTCGCGCCTGCCGCCGCTCGCCCTCGGCCACGAGCCCGAGAATCCCCGCGTCGGGCTGCAGCTGCGGCGCCTCGGCGCTCCGTCGATCAACCTCTACGCGTACAGGCAGCTATGCGAGGAAACCCAGGAACGCGAGGCGGCGGAGGAGCTTCGCCTCTTCCACGTCGCCGCGACGCGGGCACGCGAGCGACTGATCCTCAGCGGCGTGGCCATGCCGAAAGCCGGCAACGGAGACAGGCCGGGGACGCCGGTGATCGAGCGGATCGTCGAAGGCTTCGGGGTCGACCGCGAAGCCGATTCGGAGATCACGATTGCACCCCCACAGCCCCGCGAGGGCCTGGAGGTGAGCTTCGATCCCTCGCGGATCGCGGTGCGCGTCAACCTGCCCTCGCCCGAGCGGGCGGTGGAGCTGACGACCATCCGGCCCGAGGCGGCGACCGAGGCGCCGGCGCTCGCCGGGCCGGTGCCGCCGCTGGAGCGGCGGCCGCCGACGGTCCCCAACCGCCCCCTCTCCTACACCGCGATCGCCGCCTACGAGGAATGTCCCTACCGCTTCTACATGGAGCGCGTCCTCGACCTCAAAGCGCGTGGTCGAGGTTTGAGTCGCATACCGGACAAAAGCTCGACCACGGGTGGGGAGGGTGAGCCTGGCCGCCGGGGTGAAGCCGCGGCCCGAGGTGCAGCCGTCCACTCCCTGCTCGAGTGGAGTCAGGCGAACGCGTGGCGCGAGCCGTCCGCGGAGCTGGTCGCGCGGCATGCCGCCGCAGCTGGGATCGAGGCTCCCGACCTGATCGCGGACGAGTTGATGAACCCGGTCCGCTCCTGGCTCGGCTCCGCGCTCCTGCGCGAGCGAGTCATCGCGGCGGACACCGTCGCGCGGGCCGAGGTTCCCCTGCTGCTCGGCGTCTCGGGCGCGACCCTGCGCGGCTCGATCGACCTGCTGGTCGAGCGCGAGGACGCGCCACCGCTGGTCATCGACTACAAGACCGACCGCCTCGACGGCGGCTCGCCCGCCGAGCGGGCGAGGAAATACGGGACCCAGCGCTCGATCTACGCCCTGGCCGTCGCCGAGGCCCGCGGCGCCGAGGAGGTCGAAGTCGCATACGTCTTCCTCGAGCGCCCCGATGATCCGGTCGTCGCGCTGCTGGGCAGCGAGGCGATGGAGCGGGGTCGCGGTGAGCTGGAGGCCGTCATTGCCCGCATCGCAGCCGGCGAGTTCCCCGTCGCCACGGCCGATCGTCGCAGCTGGGACCTCTGCCAGGGTTGCCCGGCTCTGGGCCGGCTCTGCTCAGGCCCGCTCTAGCTTGGCGGCCAACTCGTCCAGCTTGAGCTCTTCGAGGCCCTCGCTGACCTCGTCGAGCTCAGCCGAGCAGTAGGTGACGAGTTCACGTCCCTCCCGGCAGAGGTCGAGCGTTTCGCGCAGGCCCGCCTGGCCGGAGTCGAGTCGGTCGATGATCTGCTCCAACCGCTCGACGGCGGCCTCGTAGGACTCAGGCTTCGCGGACGCGGATTCGGCCATCGGCAAAGCGCAGACTAATCTCATCGGCGGCTCGCGCCGCCGTGGCACTCGTCACCGGCTCACCCTCCGGGGTCTCGGCGAGGGCGTAGCCGCGCTCCAAGGTGCGCTCGGGTTCGTGCGCGCGGAAAGCGACCTCCGCCCGGCGCAGCGCCTTGCGTCGGTTGTCTGCTTCCGCCCCCGCGGCGCGGCGAGCCGCCCGTGAGAGAACCACCAGCGCGAGGCGGCGCTGGAAGGCGCGACGTTCGGCAACGCCGCGTTCGGAGGCGGCCCGGATCTCGCGCGTCTTCTGGTTGAGGGAAGTCCGCTCGCGCGTGAGCGCCCGCGCGGGGCCGCGCGCGAGCGCGACCAGATGGCGATTGCGGGCGCCGACAGCCTGCTCTCCCGCGCGCTTCAGGGCCGTTGCGCCCTGTTCCAGGGCAGCGCGGGCGGCAAGGCAATCGAGCGGCACGACCGCTTCGGCCGCGTGGGTCGGGGTCGAGCAGGCGACCGCCGCCACGTCGTCGATCAGGGTCGAGTCGCGCTCGTGGCCGACGGCACTGATCACCGGCACGCGCAGCATCGCCACCGTGCGGCAGAGGGTCTCGTCGCAGAAGGCCCAGAGGTCGGCGAGGCTGCCGCCACCGCGAGTGACGACGATCGCCTCGACCGCCGGCGTCGCAGCCAATTCTCGGATCGCCGCGCCGATCGCCGCCGCCGCACGGCGGTCCTGCACCGGCGCGAAGGCCCAGACCACCGTTCCCGCCCAGCCGCGGCGCTCCAGCGCGGCGAGCAGATCGCGCCCGGCGGCGCCGCCCTCCGCCGTCACCACTCCGATCGTCTTCGGCAGTCGCGGTCGCCGCAGCTGCCGCTGCAGCTCGAACAGGCCCTCAGAGCGAAGCTGCCCGCGCAATGCCTTCAACCGGGCCAACAGGTCGCCCTCCCCGGCCAGCCGCACATGAGTCGCGCGGAAGGCGAAGCTGGGCGAAGCCTGGCCGCCGCCGGGGTAGTAGTCGGGGCCGCCGGCGATCACGACTTCCGCACCGTCGCGCAGGCCATCGGCCGGCAGGCCGGCCTTCTCCAAGTCATCGAGCCAGATCGCGCAGGGCACGGCGCCCTCGGCGTCGCGCAGCTCAAAATAGGCCTGGACCTTGCTGCGGGAGACGCCGGTCACCTCGCCGACCAGACGAACCCGCGCCCGGCGGCGCAGCTCCTCCTGCAACTTGCGGGCATAGCGCCCGACGGGGAACGGCCCGGGTAGCTCTTCCATGGTGCCGAGGCTATCCGGCGCGCCAGCGGTTGGCCCAGGCCTTCAACTCGGCCATCGCCGGCCGCAGCTCGGCCCCCGCCTCGGTCAGCGAGTAGGTGACCCGCACCGGAGATCCAGCTTCGACGTGGCGGACGACCAGGCCCTCGTGCTCGAGCTCACGCAGGCGGCTGGAGAGCAGGCGATCGGAGAGGCCGGGCACCGCCTTGGCCAGCTCGCCAAAACGCTGCGGGCCCTCGGTCAGGGCGAAGACGATCGCACCGGTCCAGCGTTTGCCGATCAGCTCGATCGCATCGTGGAAATGCGGGCAGACCCCGGCGGGCTGCTCTTTCGCGGGTAAGGCCTCCACCTCGGATCAGCTTACTGAACGTAAGTGATGGGCCTGCGAGCCTGGCCTGCTTGTATTTGCCCGTGACCGTTCTCGATTGGGCGATCGTCGCCTTCACCATCGCCTTCGCCATGTGGGGCTACCGACAGGGTCTGATCGTCGGCGTGCTGACCCTGCTCGGGTTCGTCGCCGGGGCGGTGGCGGGAAGCCGAGCCGGACCGCTGCTGCTGAGCGAAGGCTCCAGCTCCCCCTATGCGCCGCTGTTCGCGGCGCTGGGAGCTCTGCTCGTCGGCGCCCTAGTCGCGGTGACGCTGGAGAGCCTGGCGCTTGGCCTGCGCGAGCGCGTGGTTCGCGGCCACGCCCTGCGCCTCGCCGACGGAGCCGGCGGCGCGGCGCTGATCGCCGCAGTCGCCCTCGGGCTGATCTGGGTCTTCGGCGCAGTTGCGCTCCACGCCCCGGGCACCGCTCAGCTGCGGGGCGACGTGCAGCGCTCGCTGATCCTGCGCAGGCTGAACGACCTGCTACCGCCCTCGGGGCCGGTGCTCAATGCGCTCAACCGCGTCGACCCGGCTCCCTCGATCGCCGGCCCGACCACTCCGGGGGCACCGCCGGAGTGG
>JASLJO010000093.1 GCA_030152505.1 Solirubrobacterales bacterium
TGTCACCGATCCTGACAACAGCGAAAGGGAAATCCCGCTGGAAGCCTGGACTTTCTCTCGCTTCGAAGGCTCGCTGGATCTGCCGGCCAACCCCGGTGGAGCCCCCCAGACATACTCGGTCGCGGTGTTCGCCGAAGACGACATCGGGCAGACCACCGGTGCATACGCCGGCACCGTCACGGTGGAACCGAAAGCCACTCCGCACCCCGGCCACCTCGACCTTGAGCCCGCCTACCTGCATTTCGGGCCCGTGTCGATCGGCCAGAAGGCATTGAGCAGCGTCGTCCTTCGCAACACCGGCAAGCCCGGGTCGCCGCCGGTCTCCGGTCTCCTGCGCATGGCAGAGCCGCAGTTCTTTCTGCAAGGCGCCTCAGACGACAGCCTCCCCTTCACCCTCAAACCGGGCGAGGAACGGGTCTTCGCCGTGGGTTTTCAGCCGTCGGCGAAGGGTCAGCAGATCTCCCGGCTCGCCCTGGTACGAACGGATGGAAGGCAGCCGAAAAAGGGGGTGTCGCTGTTCGGCTGGGGAGTGAAATAGTCGCCCCCGCCGAGGCTGACCCCCAGACGCGGGTTCACACCGGGCCGTTAAGCTGAGTTGGGTGTTGGCCAGCTTCCAGATGTTGCCGGAGCAGCCAGTCGACGAGCTTCTGGATTCGATCCGGATCGCCGACGCACTGGGGTTCTACGGCTGTTATAGCGCCGACGAGATCTACCACAAGGACGGCTGGATGCTCCTCGCCGCCGGAGCACGGCAGACCGAGCGAATCAGGCTGGGGCCGTGTGTGGCGCCCGTTTATATGCGTGACCCGACCTATGTTGCGCAGCTGGCCGCGACCCTCGACGAGCTCAGCGACGGGCGCGCCGAGGTCGTCTTCGGGATCGGCAACATCGCCATGCTCCAGCAGTATGGAGTGAAGTGGCAAGGCACCCGTCCGATCGCCCGCCTCCGCGAGGCGCACCAGATCATGCGCACCCTCCTCGACGACGGCTCAATCGACTTTGCCGGCGACTTCTATGTCTATTCCGGCGTCAGCACGGCGGCCCGGCCGGTCCAGCGGCACCTGCCCCTGAAGATCGGTGCCATGGGCGGTCCGAAGTCGATGGAACTCGCCGGCGAGGTCGCCGACGGCCTGCACACGGCGTGCGCCTACTCCCCGGAGGCGCTGGGATATGCGGTCGAGCGTTTCGGCGCAGGTGTCGAGCGAGCGGGAAGGAACCGGAAGGGGCTTGACCTCGGCGACTCGGTGCTTGGCGCGATCGCCACTGACGGTGAGGTGGCGCGCCGGGCCGGCAGGATCCTCGCTGCCTTCTACATCCCGTCGATGCCGCCCGCCTTGTTGGAGCGCCACGGAATCGCCTCCGATGAGGTCGCCCAGGTCAACGAGGCCTTTGCCGCCGGCGATGTAAAGCGTGCTCTCGCGGCGACCCCGGACGCGATCGCCGACAGCCTGGTTGTCGCGGGCACGCCCGATGACTGGCTGCGTTGGTTGATCGAGACCTACTTCGCCGCGGGCCTCGACCATGCCCTCGTCTCATTCGCCGACCCATTCACGCTGCAATCCTGGGCTGGTGTCGAGGTCGAGGGCTTGCCGACCCTTCCCGAGCAGCTCAGGCTTTTCGGCGAGCAGGTATTGCCGCAGCTCGCCTGAACGCGGGCGGCGTCACAGGTTCGAATCCTGTCGGGGCGCGTTCCGTTCTTTCGGGCGGCTATTGGATATCGGGAACGGCTCGGGGTGCATCTATATACTGCCCGGGCTTTGAGTCCTCATCGAAGCTCAAGCAGAGGGAGCAGGGGGATGCTCCGGGCAGGTTTTGTGGCACTTGTGCTCGGAGGTTTTGGCCTGGCTGCGCCATCCGTGGTATTAGCGGCTGGGTCGATCTCGGGCACTGTCACTGCAGCGGCCGCTCCCAACGACCCGCTCGCGGGGGTGGAAGTCTGCGCGTACCGGTTGATGAGCTACGAAATCAAATGCACCTCCACCGGATCCTCGGGCGAATACACAGTTGCCGACCTGGTGGACGGTTCCTACAGCTTGGAATTCCTGCCCGATGATTCCTCCAACTACGTTCCGCAGTACTTCGAAGAGAAATTCTCCTCAGAAGAAGCGGACATAGTGGACGTCGAGGGCGGCGACATACCAAATATAGATGCCGCTCTTGGAGAAGGAGGGTGGATCGAAGGTCGAGTCTTCGATTCCGTCAGCAAAGCGGGGGTCATCGACGTGCGGGTCTGCGCCAGTCCGCTCAATCACTACGGATTCAGTCGTTGCGTATTTACCGGCTCAAGTGGTGACTACATGGTGCAGGGATTGGCGACGGGCTCCTACATGGTCGGCTTCGTACCTAAAGAAGGGGGAGCATCGGTTGACTACCTTTGGCAGTTCTACGAAGGCAAGGATTCCTGGTTCGAACCTACCCCGGTAGCGGTGAGCGTTGGAAGTGGAACCACGGGGATCGATGCTCCAATGGAGAGGGGAAGCGGGATCGGCGGGACCGTCACGGACGCGACGAGCGGTGCGGCGATCTCCTCATCCCGCGTGTGCCTGTTCATACTGAAGGAAAACTTGGAACCGGATTGCACCCAAACCGACCCCGGCGGTCATTACTCCTTCGACAGGCTGTCGAGCGGCTTCTACAAAGTGTGGTTCTCTCCGGACGTCCCCATGTGGTACGGAGAAGAAGACGACTACTTCCAGCAGTACTACAGCGCCAAGGCGACTTTGGCCCAGTCCGATGCCGTGCTCGTCGGTGCCGACGAGGTGGTATCGGGAATCGACGCGCGCCTTGTGAGTCGGAAGCCGGCACCGCCGGCGCTTTCCGCGCCACCACTGATCGCCGCCAGGCCGGTCAAGCTGCACAAGCCTTGTGGCAAAGGGAAGCGAAAGGTGAAGAGGCGGGGCAGGGTTCGCTGCGTGAAGGCCCATCGCCACCATCGCCACCGATCGGGCAGACGCCGCGAGCCGCTCTGACCCGACTCAGACTTCGAGCCAGGTGCCCTCTGGGCCGAGGTTGTTGAGCGGCGTTTCCCCGACCTGGCTCTTGCAGCCCCATGACTCGTGGATATGGCCGCATACGGCAAGGCTGGGGCCCCTCTCTTCGATCGCGGCCAGCAGGGCGGGGCTGCCGAAGTGGTCGCCGCTGTCGTTGGCATCGCAGTGGCCCTTGGGCGGTGAATGCAGGACCAAGACAGCGCCCTCTGGGCAGGAGGTGAGCATCTCCGTCGCCGCCTCGTCGTCGAGGTCGAAGCTCCAGTCCCAGGGCGTGACTGGAACGCCCGCCCCGAGGCCGTAGAACTCGACTCCCTCGATCGTCGTGCCGCTGCCGTGCAGGACGGTCGCCGCGCCCCAGCCGGATGCTGCCTCACGCAGCGCGTCCTCGGTCTCGTTGTTGCCGGGGACGAGCACGGTCGGCTTCTCGATCGCCGCCAGGGCGTCGATCGTCTCCTCGAGGCCCTCGTGGACCGAGGCGAAGTCGCCGGCGCCGATCACGACGTCGGCCTCCCCCGACTTCTCGACCAACGTCGCCGCCTGGCCGAGGTCACGGTGCAGGTCGCTGAAGGCGAGCAGCTTCATCGCGCAAAAGCTACCGGGCGGGCGCCGAGGCCTCGACCGGTGATGCCGTGCGCCAGGGCAGCCGTTCGCGCCAGCGCTTCGCCGGCGCCTCCTCGGCCTCGGCCTGAAGGTCGAAGTAGAGGAGCGTGCGGCCGATCGCTATGTATGGGACGAGCAGGGCGAAGACGAGGGCGCCGATCGCGTTGATCAGGATCAGCGAGATGTCGGCGAAGATCAGGACGAAGCCGAGCACCGGCCCGGTGACGACGCCGATCAGCCAGAAGACCGCGGCGACGCGCAGCGTGTACCACCAGCGGCCGCGGACCAGCTCAGAGCTTCCCCGAAAGGCCTCACGCAGCGGCTTGTCCTCGAAGAGGATCTGCTGTTGGAGGAAGAGCCAGCCGATGTACTTCCAGGCCGCGAAGGGAATGCCGATGATCGTGAGCACCATCAGGAACAGTCCCAACGTCGCCAGCAGCTGAGCGCCCACCACCCGGCGGAAGCGCCTCCACATGCTGCGGTAGGACTCGACGAAGCCTGCCTCGCCCGTCTCGCTGATCTGCCGCACGGCGGCGATCACCACGGCGGCGATGATCGCCGAGGCGATCGGGCCGCCGATCCCGCTGATGACGTCACCGAGCGCGCTGTGCAGGCCGGAGTGTCCGACCTTGTCGTCGAGCCGCCGCCCGGCGTCACCGGTGAGCAACCGGGTCAACAGGTCGAAGCCACCGATGATCGGGATTGCGGTCAGGCCGATCGACGCGAAGACGCGCCAGTGGCGCCAGTAGAGGCCGGCCGAGGCCAGCAGCAGCTGGCCGAAGGCGCGGCTGCGGCGCAGGTCGCCGAGGTGGAGCGGCCACCAGCGCGTGCGCCAGGCGATCAGCCCGATCAGCAGCAGCGCCGCGATCGGTACGAGGATCAATACCCAGGGCGAGTCCTGGGTGTGGTTGAGGAAGGAGGTGACAGAGGCGACGGCGCCGCAGAAGGACTTGGTCACCGTCGGCCCTAGCACGGCGCCGGCCGGCAGGTGCGGGCTGGTCGAGCGGACTTCTTCCATCCAGGTCATCGGCTCGAGCCAGCGGGTCTTCGTCTGCGCCCCGGTCGGCCCGTTGTTGAAGCTCTTCTCCCACTGGCCCCAGCGGCCTTCGTAGGTGAGCCAGGCAAAGCGGCCGTGCGGGCCGGGATGAGTCGGCACCTGGATCGGCTGGACGACGAGGCGACGCAAGGGCGAGCTGGTGTCGTCGCAGCCGACGCCGGAGCCCTTGCGGCCGTTCTGGATGTAGACCGCTGGTTCGTAGAAGGTCGCGTGCGAGCCCGCGGCGGGATAGACGACCGGGTGCGTGCCCTCCTTCTCGACCTTGCCGTCGCTCCAGTCGGCCTTCTCACCGCCGCCGTGCTGGAAGAGGCCGACTTCGCTCGGGCCTTCGCGCAGCGCCTGAGCGGGATCGGACGCTTCGAAGACGACCTGCATCCCCTCCCAGTCGCCCTCGTGCAGGTCGTTGAACTGGTTGAAGTACCAGAAGAACCAGTACTGGATGGCCAGCCCGGGGCGCCCCTTCTGCCGCGCGATGTGGGCGTAGGTGACCGCGGGCGCCTCGCCTTCCCGTTTCAGCTTGGCGAAGTCCTTGGCGTAGTCGCAGGTGTCGCCCAGCGGGTCGGCGGGCAGGTTGAGGTGGAATTCTTCGCCGAGCCCGGCGATGTCGGCGGCCGTCGGGCCGCGTTTTGCGAGCGTTTCGTTGCCGCTCTCGTCGGCTTCGGTCAGCGTCACGTGGGGGTTGCCGAGCACGGTGTCCACCGTCGTCGGCTCGTACTGCTCGCCGCTGGTATCGCAGATTTCGTCCCGTTCGCGCAGCATCAGGCGCGGGACATAGGTGTCGATCAGCTTCTCGGCCGCGGACTTCGGCTTTGCGCCTGCAGCATCTCCAGCGAACACGACCGTCGGCTGGGTGAGGAAAAACAGCGCGAGCGTCGCGAAGGCGAGTGCCGTACCACGGGCCATCGCCGGCAACGTACCAGGGGTGTGGCCGAGGTTTGAGTCGGATACCGATCAAAAGCTCGACCACGCCGCGCGGCGCCGGAACCAGGCCGCCCCTGGCTCCTCGGCGTCCAGTTCCGGCGCTTTTCCGGAGGGCATCCAGAAGAGAGAGACGACGAAGGCGACCGCGAGTGCCCCGGCCATGCCGTAGAAGACCGTGGGCGAGGAGAACTGCAGGCCCGTCGAATCCTTCCTCTTCGATAGGCTGCCGCGGCCCATGCCCGACGTCTTCTGGATCGGTCTCGGAATCGCCGCCTTCTGCGTCCTCGTCGGCTTCGTCGCCGGGGTCAAATCGACCACCACGCGGACCCTCACCGGCGTCACGATCGGCGCCTACCTCGGCCTGATGGCCGGCTTTCCGCTGCTGGCGATCGGCCTCGCCACCAGTTAACAGAGCCGGCGAGGCATAATCGGTCTAACCGACGGGTAACCGCTCTGCGGTTCCCGGTCCCGCAACCCGGAAGGGAGCAGGAGATGACCCAGGCAACGTCGGTCCCCGCAGTGACGCTGCACGACGGCGTCGAGATCCCTCAGCTCGGCTTCGGTGTCTTCCAGGTGCCGCCGGAGAAGACGCAGGAGACGGTCGAGGCGGCGTTCGAGGTCGGCTATCGCCACATCGACACCGCTGCCGCCTATCGCAACGAGCGTGGCGTCGGCGCCGCGATCTCAGCGTCCGGACTCGCCCGCGAGGAGATCTTCGTCACCACCAAGCTGTGGAACTCACAGCAGGGCTACGAGACGGCCCTGGGCGCTTTCGAGAAGAGCATCGCGCGGCTCGGGCTCGACTACGTCGACCTCTATCTGATCCACTGGCCGATGCCCACCGAGGGCCGCGCGCGCGAAAGTTGGCGCGCCTTCGAACGGATCCACCTGGACGGTCGCGCACGCACGATCGGCGTCTCCAACTTCCGCGTCGAGGACCTGGAGATGCTGGAGCACGAGGCCGAGATCCGCCCGACCGTCAACCAGGTCGAGCTGCACCCGCACCTGCAGCAGGCCGAGCTGCGCGAATGGCACGCCGCCCACGACATCGCCACCGAGGCCTGGAGCCCGCTGGCGCAGGGCGAGTTGCTGGCAAACGAGACGATCGCCGGCGTCGCCGCCCGCCACGGCGTGACCCCCGCGCAGGCGATCCTGCGCTGGCACCTGCAGCTCGGCAACGTCGTCATCCCCAAGTCGGCGACGCCCGCGCGCATCCGCGAGAACTTTGAGCTCTTCGAGTTCGAGCTGAACGAGGAGGACATGACCGAGATCGCCGCCCTCGACGTCGGCATGCGCATCGGCCCCGATCCCGCCACCTTCTCGTGACCCGGCCGACGGGCCGAAACCCGCCCGTATGGCGGTAAATCGTCCCGTCGGGTAGTCAGGTCGCGGCGGCCTCGGGGCGGCGGACGCGCCGACGGCCCTCGCCGTAGGTGTGGGTCTCGTAGGCGATCAGCGCCCAGATCAGCACGTTGGCGACCGCCAGGACGAGCAGCGCCGGGAGCTCGACCGCCACCGGCACCAGGATCAGCAGGACGATCGCCAGCAGCAGGCGGCGGCGGCTGATCGTGTGGATGTGGCGGTAGCGGAAGATCACGTGGCCGAGCAGGTAGACGGCCAGGCCGCCGAGCAGGGCGAACGCCGGCACGGCGTGCAGGTGGTCGCCGTTATGCCCGATCGTCGTCTTCAGGCCGAGGGCGACGAGGACGATCCCGGCGACCATCACCAGGTGCATGTAGGAGTAGGAGTCGCGCGCCATCTCGTTCTGCAACCGGCCGGGCTCGGCGTCTACCAGGCGGCGGCCGGCGACGATGGCGACGATGTCGAAGTAGGTCCACCACATCGCCGCCGTCAGCGCCACCCCCAGAACCGCCGCCGTGCCGATGCCGAGGTCGAGCGTGTGCGAGGCGCCGATGCCGATCGCCACGATCGACTCGCCGAGGGCGATGATGATGATCAGGCCGTGGCGCTCGGCGAAATGCCCCGGCATCAGCTTCCAGCCCTCGGAGCCGAAGAAATAGGGCCCGGCCATGTCGAGGAGGAGCGCCAGCGCCCAGAGCGCCCCCTGGGCGAGGCCGTCGAAGAGCGAGGCGAGCGCCAGCAACGAGACTGCGACAGCGGTGCTGGCGGCCAACGCCAGCACCGAGTGGCGCAGGCGGTCGTCATCGGGGCTGGCGAGCATGAAGAGGGCGATGTGGGCGGTGCGGACGACGCCGTAGATCAAGGCGAAGGCGAGGGCGAGGCTGCCAAAGGCCTCCGGCACGCAGAGCGAGACCAGCAGCAGCGCCGCGATCGCACCGAACATCACCAACCGCACCGCGCCCTCCTCCGGATCGATGACGCTGGTCAGCCAGGCGTAGCCCGTCCAGGCCCACCAGAGCATCCCCAGCACCAGCAGGCCCTGAACCAGGCCGTCCCAGGTCGGGTGGTGGGACATCAGTGCCGTGCACTGGGTGATGGCGAGGACGAAGACGAGGTCGAAGAAGAGCTCCAGCGGCGTCACCCGCTCGCCTTCGCGCAGGGTGGCACTCAGTCGGGACGCTTGCTCCTCAGGCATCCTCGGCAGCGTAGTGCGCGAGCAGCGCCTCCTCCTCGTCTTTCTTCGGGAAGAGGAAGAAGACGAGCGCCGCGCCGAGGCCGACGGCGATGATGCCGGCGGTGTAGGCCCACTTGTCGCCCTGCAGGAACGAGGTCTTGGCGGCGGCGATGATCTGACTGGTGTGGCCGGGGTACTGCTGGGCGAGGTCGGCGGCGCTGGAGAAGGACTTGGTCAGCTCACCTTCGACGTTTTCGGTGATCTTGTCTGCTTCGGGTGACTGGGAGATCGCCGCATTGGCGGCGGCGGCGTAGCCGGCGGTCAGCAGGGCGCCGAAGATCGACTGCATGATCGCCCCGCCGAGGTCGCGCTGCAGGTCGGCGGTGCCCGATGCCATCCCCGCCCGTCGTACCGGCACCGAGCCGGTCAGCGAGTGCGAGGCCGGCGTGCCGGCAAAGCCGACGCCGACGCCGATCAGCGCGTAGCCGAGGCCGACCTTCCAGTAGGCGATGTCGTCCTTCCAGAGCAGCAGCATCACCAGGAAGCCGAGCATGCAGAAGAGGTAGCCGAGCAGCAGGGTGAAGCGGGCGCCGCGTGCCTCGACCAGCTTCGCCGAGCGCGGCGCGACGACGACCATCAGCGCGGCCGCCGGCAGGATCGCCAGCCCGGAGTCGAGGGTCGAGTAGTCGAGCACGTTCTGGAGGAACTGCTGGCCGATGAACATCGCCCCCATCAGCGAGCCGAAGACGATGATCCCGGCGCAGGCCGCGACCCAGAAGATCCGCCGCGCGGCCACCTCGAGGTCGTACAGGGGTGCCGCGACGCGGCGCTGGCGCAGGACGAAGGCGGCGATCGCCGCAAGGGCGAGGACGCCGAGCGCGATCGCCACCGCGCCCTTGCCCGGCACCGGCGCCAGGTTGATCCCCAGCACCAGCGCGGCGACCAGGACCATCGAGAGGACGCCGCCGAGGTTGTCGACCGGGTCGGTGGTCTCGTTGACGTGGGCGGGGACGTAGCGCCAGGCGAGGTAGAGGGCGAGTGCCGCCAGCGGCAGGGTGACCAGGAAGACCGAGCCCCAGTCGAAATGCTCGAGGAGCGCGCCGGAGAGCAGTGGCCCGAGCGAGGCGATCGCCCCCCCGATCGCCGACCAGAGCGCGATCGCCCGCGTCCGCGAGTTGCCCGCCCAGAGGGCCGTGATCAGCGCCAGCGTGGTCGGGAAGGCCATCCCGGCGGCGACGCCACCGAGCACCCGGGCGACGAAGAGGACGCCGTCCGAGGGTGCCAGGCCGGCCAGCAACGAGGCCGGGATCGAGAGCCCCATGCCGAGCAGCAGCATCATCTTGCGTCCGTAGCGGTCGCCGAGGGCGCCGAGGTAGAGGACCGAGGTCGCCAGCCCGAGCGAGTAGCCGACCGCGATCAGGTTGAGCGTCGTCTGGCTCGAGTCGAAGGCCTTGCCGATGTCCGGCAGGGCGACGTTGGCGACGGCGAGGTTGAGGTTGGCGACGGCGGCGACGAGGATCAGCGCGGTGAGGACGGCGGTGGCGCGTTGGGGGCTCGTCTCCTTCATCCCGTGCAAACCTAACCTGCATGACGGTCCTCACGCGGAGATCCGGCCTGCCCTGAAAGGATTGCCGCCGATGGCGGAGCCGAAGCGCCCAGAGCAGCCGCGCGCCGAGCGGGTCCTGCCGGGCATCTGGCGACTGCGCCTGCCGTTGCCCTGGCCGGGGGTCCCGCACGGCAACGTCTGGGCCGTCGCCGCCGACGGCGGCATCGTCCTCTTCGACACCGGCATCGGCGGCAGAGGGGGCCTGCGCCGCTTCGACGTCGCCCTCGCCCAGGCCGGTTTCGGCCTCGAGGATGTCCGCCTGCTCGTCTGCACCCACTCCCACACCGACCATTACGGCCTGGCGGCGCCGATCGTCGAGGGGGCCGGCTGCGAGCTGTGGATGCACCCCGCCTGGGAGCACGTCCGCCTGATGGCTGACGACCCACAGGCCGCGCTCGAGCAGCGGATCGAGGTGGGGCGCCAGAGCGGCGTGCCGATGGCATCGCTGGAGCGCTTCCGCGAGCGGCGCGAAGAGGACGACGACAACGGCATCGACGCGATCGTCGAGCCCGACCGCGACCTGCTCCCCGGCGTCGAGGTCGAGACCGACCTCGGCGTCTGGCAGGTGCACGAGACCCCCGGCCACGCCCCGTCCCACGTCGTCCTCCACCAGCCCGAGCGCAGGCTGCTGATCTCCGGCGACCATCTGCTCGGTCGCACGGTGCTCTTCTTCGACCATGGCCACAGCCCCGATCCGATCGGCGAATTCCTCGGGGGCCTGGAGGAGGTCGAGCCGCTGGCCGTCGACCTCGTCCTGCCCGGCCACGGCCGTACCTTCCGCGATCCCGAAACGAAGATCGCCGAGGCGCGACGGCAGGTCGAGGAGCTGCTCGGCAAGGTGCGCGCCTCGCTCGGCGGGGGCGAGAAGACCGCCTTCGAGATCGTCGGCGACATCATCGGCGACGAGGGCGCCAAGAGCATCGCCAGCGTCTGGGCGCTGCAGATCGTCCTCTCCTGCCTCGATCACCTGACGATCCTGGGCGAGGTCACCTCGGTCGAGGGGAGCGATCCGCGGCGCTGGAAGCTCGGGTAGGTAGGCTCTCCGGCGTGGCAAGCTTCACTTTTGTGCGCGAGATCGACGCGCCGCCCGAGGTCGTCTTCGACGTGCTCACGGATCATCGCCGCTATGCCGAGCTGACCCTGCTGCGCAGGTCCGAGCTGGAGCGGGAGGGGGAGCCGGCGCCGAACGGGGTCGGGGCGATTCGCGTCCTGCATTCGGTCGGGCCGCCGCTGCGTGAGGAAGTGGTCGCCTACGAGCGGCCGAGCCGCTTCTCCTACACGGTCCTGTCCGGCGCCCCGATCCGCGATCACCTCGGTACCGCGCAGCTGGCGTCGGCCGGCAGTGGCACGACGCTCACCTATTCGGTGCGCATGATGCCCACCTTGCCGCTCGCCGGCGGGGCGGTGGTCGCCCTCGTCAAGCAGGGGATCAAGCAGCTGCTGAACGGCGTTTCCGCCGAGGCCGAGCGGCAGGCCGCCGCGGCCGTGGCCGGGGCTTAGCCGGCCCGGATGGGCGCCCCGCTCGACGAGAAGGAGCTGCGACGGCGGGCGATCGCCGGCGTCCGCGACGAGGTCGAGGCGTTCGGCAGCGCCGCGCCGGATTCGTCTTTGATCCGGCGCGAGGGCCTGCTCGCCGCCGTCGTCCCGGCGACGCCGCAACGCTCGCTCTTCAACTCGGTCTTCTACGACGACCCGGAAGCGCCGGGGCGAGAGTACGAGGCGCTGGCCGCTGCCTACGAGGCCGCCGGCGTACGCGCCTGGACCGTCTGGGTCCCCGACGAGGATCGGGAAACCGCGGCCATGCTCGCCGAGCGAGGCCACGTCCTCGACAGCGACCCACGGGCGATGGCGATCGATCTCGCCGCCCTCACCGGCGCGCCGCCGCAACCGAGCGGCGTCGAGCCGGGACCGATCGAGCCCGCGGTCGCGGCCGAGCTCAACGACCGCGCCTATGGCTTGGGCGAGGACGGTTTCCGCGCTGGCCTCTGCGGGGAGACCGCGATCCGCTGGCACGGCGCCTACGAGGACGGCGAGCCGGTCGGCTGCCTGGGCACGATCGAGGTCGGCGACGACTGCTGCGTCACCGGCGTGGCGACGCCGCCCGAGTTCCAGCGGCGCGGCATCGCTGGCTGGCTGCTCTGGCGGGCATTGGCCGAAGCACGGGAGGCGGAAATGGCGACCGCTTCGCTGCAGGCGAGCAAGGCGGGCGCGCCGGCGTATGAGCGGCTCGGCTTCCTCGATCTCGGCTGCCTCGAGATGTGGGAGCTGCGTCGGTGAGCCCGCCGCGAGCCTGGCGGGAGGCCAAGCGCCTGATTCGCCACCCGCGCTGGTTCTGGCGCGAGCACCCCCGCTTGGTCCTGGCGACCGGCGCGGCTGTGCTGGTCCTGGCGGTCGGTGGCGGAATCATCGCCTACGAGTTGCTCAAGCGGCCCGCCGACATCCACAACGAAGCGGTTGCCTTCCAGCCGCAGAAACCCAAGGCTCAGAAGCGAAAGACGGTGGGCTGGCCGCTCTACGGCTATGACCGCGCCCGCAGCCGCTATCTGCCGGTCAAGGGCGTGCGGCCGCCGTTCCGCAAGGTCTGGCGCTACACCGAGCGGCCGCTGCTCGAGTTCCCGCCGACGATCGCCGGCGGCAGGCTCTACTTCGTCAACAACAGCGGCTACGCCATCGCCCTCGACGCCCGCACCGGCAGGCAGCTCTGGAAGCGCCGCATCGGCCGCCTCAATGCCTCCTCGCCGGCCTACCACAGGCACCGCCTCTACATCGTCAATCTCGAGCCCGGTCACGTGGTCAAGCTCGATGCCCGGACCGGCAGGGTCCTGTGGAAACGCCCGCTGCCCGGGCGGGCGGAGTCCTCGCCGGTCGTCGTCGGTCGCAGCCTCTACTTCGGCTGCGAGGACGGCAACCTCTACTCGCTCAGCACCAGGAACGGCAACGTGCGCTGGGCGACCGGCCTGGGCGGTTCGGTCAAGTCGGCGCCCGCCTACTACGGCGGCATCCTCTACGTCGGCGACTACGGCGGCTACATGAACGCCGTCGAGGCCAAGAACGGCAGATTGGTCTGGCAGAGCGACTCGCTCGGGCAGGGCTTCGGCACCTCCGGCGCCTTCTACTCGACCCCGGCCGTGGCCTTCGGCCGGGTCTACGCCGGCAACAACGACACCCGCGTCTACAGCTTCGACCGTCACGACGGCGCGATCGCCTGGACCTACTCGACCGGCGGCTACGTCTACTCCGGCCCGGCCGTCGCCCGCACCAGTCACACCGGCCCCACCGTCTACATCGGCTCCTTCGACGGCAACGTCTACGCGCTCAACGCCAAGAGCGGCGTGCCGCGCTGGATCCGCTCGGCGGGCGGCTCGGTGATCGGCTCGCTGACCGCGGTGGGGAACATCGTCTACGCGGCCGAGTTCGACGGCACCTCGACCACCGGCTTCTCGATGAAGGGCGGCCGCACTGTCTTCCGCTACCCACGTGGCACCTACACCCCGGTCGTCTCCGACGGTCGCCGTCTCTATCTGATCGGCTACTCGAGCATCACCGCTCTGCAGCCGTTCAAGCACCGGCTCGGGCTGGCGGACCAGGTCCCGGTCCCGACCCACTAGAGCGTGGTAGAGGTTTGAGCCGCATAGCGGTCGTAACCTCGACCACGATCGTGGTTCGGCCGGCCCACTAGCCGCGTCTCTTGGGGGCGACTCCTCCCGGCGGAGGCGGCGGCGCCTTGGGTGGGAAGGGCGCGTAAGCGGGGAAGCGGCCGTTGTGGATCTTGTTGCGCAGGACGCCGAGGCTGGCCGGTGAGTTCTGGATCCGGTACGAGCTGGTCGAGCCGAAGTCCTGGTAGTAGACGAGCATCCTGGTGCGCCGGTGGTGTTCGACCCAGGTCATCAGCTTGCGGACGTAGGCGGAGTCGTCGCCGCTGTCGACGCTCCACTCGGTGATCGCGAAGGGCTTGCCCCGGTAGCGCCGATAGAGGCCGTTCAGGGACTTCCAGTCCTGGTTGTCGGCGTAGAAGTCGGTACCCGCCCAGTCGACCCAACGCGAGCCCGGGAAGTAGTTGCGCGGCCGGTTTTTGGGGACGGTGGGGGAGCCGGCGGGCAGCGGGCTCCAGATCACTTCGACCGGCGCCTTCGGCAGGCCGGCGACGTCGCTCTGCAGGGGCGGCAGCCCGGCGGCGTGCAGGCGGGCGTCGATCCGGTCGCGCCTGCCACCGCCGTGGACGAGCACGTAGATGCGCCGGAAGGCGAGCCTGTACCAGCGGGAGCTGTGGGCGGTGTCGCGCGGCTTGCCGGCGCAGTCGTATGCGGCCCAGACGTTGAGGCAGCGGTTGGGCTCGCCCAGCGGGCGGATGTAGGCGCGCATCTTCTTCGTCCAGAAGAGCTTGTTGAGCCGCACCAGGTATTCGTCGCCGCCTCCGGTCGCGATCCCGCGTGGGGTGATGATCTCGTGGCCGTCGTTGTTGTCGGCGGCGCTGATGTGGAGCACCGGCCGTGCCCGTGCGGCCTGCCAGCGTTCGATCGTCTCGGGGAAGTCCGAGCCCCAGGTGCGGAAGGACTCGATCAGCGCCGGGTGCTTGTGCAGGGCGCTCGAGAACTGGCCGAAGTCGGCGCTGTCACCGGTGTCGCTGATGCCGAAGAAGACGTTGTGCCCGCGCGGGACCAGCGACCCGGCGGCCGGCGCGGCGGCGAGCAGGAAAAGGGCGACCGCGGCGCAGATCGCGCCGCCCACGGTCCTCTTGTCGCAAAGGGCCCTCATCGAGCGAGCCGGGGATGCTGGCAAACCGCCGCCGCCGGCCATGCAATTCGTCTGGCGACTTTCCCGTCATCCGGACCGGAAAGGCACCGATGCATGGAACACTGGCAGTCGAGGATCGATCCGACAACAGCAGGAGAGTGAGCAAGGTGCCGTTAGACCAGAGCAAAGTGGGACAGCACATCGCATCGCAGATGGAAGCGATCGAAGCCGACTACGGCGACGATTGCGAAGTGGGGGACATCTGCACGATCGTCGAGGTCCGCGGGCCGCACGGCTCACATGTGCGCATGCGCAGCACCGCCTCCTCGCCGCACTCGACCCTCGGCCTGCT
The DNA here is from genome assembly GCA_030152505.1 of Solirubrobacterales bacterium. Lineage (GTDB taxonomy): Bacteria > Actinomycetota > Thermoleophilia > Solirubrobacterales > 70-9 > VRUE01. Next base: position 14,797 of record JASLJO010000093.1, read on the forward strand.
CAAGCTCGCCGAACAGGTGGCGCTGGCCAACTTCGGCCGTGACGACGTATAGGAGGGTCTGGCCGCGGCGCTCAGCGCCGCGGTTTGGTCGAGAGCAGCCTGATCGAGTACCGCTCGCTGTAGTGGCTGCCCCCGGCGGCACCCGAATCGGCTTCGCTTCTCACCGTGCGGCGCAGGAGCAGGCCGTCGGAGCGGCGGCGCCATTCGCGGCGCTCCGCCGCCCCGGAGTTCTCGCCGCCGAACACGCTGCGCGAGACGATCTGCGTCGTCTCGAAAGCCGCGCCGCCGACGTGTACATCCGCGGTTCCGATCACACGCGAGTCGGTCGAGATCGAGGAGTCGTCTGATTCGCAGGAGCTGGCCGCCCGCGTGCCGGGGCGCAACGTGGTGGTGACGCCCTGACAGTGGAACGCGTCTTCCTGGCCGACGCCGAAGAATTCGTGGAATTCGGTCACCGTCCCGGTCGTCTCACCGCGCGGGCCGGCGCACAGTTCGGCTTCGCTCCAACGCCCGTCGAAAACCTGCCAGCGTTCGCGCTCGGCGCAGTGCCCGGCGCTGAGCACGATCGTCGAAACACCGCCGTAATCGTGAGTCGTGCTGAACACCGGGCTGTCGACACTCTCGCCACCCCGCGTCGCGTAGCGATAGACGCCGAGCGCCGGTTCGCCCGATTTGTCCCGCTGCCGGCCGGAGCTTCCCTCGGCCCGGAAGGCGCGGACCGCTTCGTCCACCGTCGCCCTGCTCGGTTCGTCGCGGGGCCACACGAGCCAGGCGAGCACCGCCAGGACGGCGATGCAGCCGCCTGCCACCACGGCGACCTTCCGATGCCGCCCCATCCCCCGCGGGACCACCACGGCGCCTATCCTCGCAGCGCCCGCCGCTCAGAAGTGTTGCGATTCGTTGATGGTCGCCAGCACCTCGTCGGCGTGCTTGGCGACGAAGCTCGGCCCCACGCCCTTGATCTCCAGCAGGGCGTTCTCGGTGGTGGGGCGGATGGCGGCGATCGCCTGCAGGGTCGAGTTGTGGGCGACGGTGTATGCGGGCTTGCCGTCGGCGGCACCCAGGCGCCACTCCTTCAGTCGCTCGAAGAGCGAGACGTCGGCGGAGGAGAGGTCCGGCGCGGGCGGCGCGGCCTTCTTGGCGCTGGGCTTACGGCGGATCGCGATCGTCTCGGGGTCGGGCAGCCAGTCCTGCCGGTCGCAGACGTCGCAGCAGCGGCCCAGCGGCGCTCCCGCGGCGCTGTCACCGAAGTGGGCGAGGACGCTGCGGCGGCGACAGCGGTCGGAGTAGATGAACTCCTTGATCGTGCGGTAGTCGCGCCAGCCGCGCTCGCGGGCGATCGCCAGCTCGGGGTCGCCGGCGCGCTGCTGGTTGAAGCGGACGAGGCGACCGAGGTCGGCCTTCATCGCCAGCAGCACGGCGCGGGCCGGTTGTCCGTCGCGTCCCGCCCTGCCGGCCTCCTGATAGTAGGCCTCGAGGCTGGTCGGGATCGCCATGTGCCAGACCGAGCGCACGTCGGCCTTGTCGACGCCCATCCCGAAGGCGTTGGTGGCGACGATGACGTCGACCTCACCGGCCATGAAGCGGGCTTGGCCATTGCCGCGGTCCTCGGCATCCATCCCGGCGTGGTAGCCGAGCGCGCGCAAATCGGCTTCGCGCAGGGTCGCGGCGACCTCGTCGGTGTCGCGGCGGGTGCCGCAGTAGACGATCGCCGGCCGGTTCGCCGGATCCGCCAACCCGGCCTCGAGCAGCGCCTGGCGGCGCGCCTTCGAGCCGGTGCCCTCGAGCGGGACGACGTCGAAGGAGAGATTGGGCCGGTCGAATCCGGAGCG
>JASLJO010000129.1 GCA_030152505.1 Solirubrobacterales bacterium
GTGTTGCCCTCCATTGCGGTGGAGTGGTGCGCCTCCTCGTGCCAGATGTCCTTCCATATCGCGCTTGCCTCAGCGGGCAAGGGAAGCCCGCCGACGCTGGCGAGCCCCTCGACCGAGGCCTCTAGTCGTCGATAGATCGTGTCTCTGCTTGGCCTGGGCATTTTGACCAAGATATCAACTGTACTTATTTCTTAGTCAATTTCAGACAAGAAGAGCCTGAAACGGCTCTGATAAGGGCAGGGGGGAGTTTGACCTAGAAGGGGCATAATTAATGGGTCTAGTCAACTTTGGCACTTACGGACGCGGAGCAGCCGAGAGTGCCAAGGCGATGCCTACACGGCGACGCTAAGACGGATCGTGGTCCCGTGGCCGGGGCGCGACTCGATCGTCAGCTCGGCGCCGATCAGCAGGGCGCGCTCGCGCATGCCGCCGATGCCGAGGCCGCGCTCGGACTGCTCGAAGGCGAAGCCGCGGCCGTCGTCGGCCACGTCCAACTCGACGCCACGGCTGGAGCGGCGCAGCGCGACCGCGATCCGTCCCGCCCCGCTGTGGCGGGCGGCGTTGGTCAGCGCCTCCTGGGCGACGCGGTAGAGGACGAGCTGCACGTCGTCGTCGAGGTCGGAGAAGTCGCCTTCGCTGGTCAGCTCCGCTGCCACGCCGGAGCGGCGCACCTGCTCGACCTGGCCCGCGATCGCCGCCGTCAGGCCGAGGTCGTCGAGCGCCGTCGGTCGCAGCTGGCGCGCCAGCGAGAGCAGCTCCTGCATCGCCTGGTTGGCGAGGGCGCGCGTCTCGGCGATCTCCGGCTCGAGCTCCGGCGGCGCGTCTTCGCGCACCGCCTCCAGCCGCAGCAGCAGGCCGGTCAGCGACTGGTTGACCTCGTCGTGCAGGTCGCGGGCGACGCGCGCCCGCTCCTCCTCCTGCGCGCGCAGGGCGGACGAGCCGGCGCGCCGACGCTCGGCTTCGAGGCGACGCAGCATGCGCAGGAAGGCGAGCTCGATCCGCTCGACCTCCTCGGTCCCACCGACGCCGTCGATCGAGTCCGGCAGCGCCGGGGCCGGCCGGTTGAGGTCGACCTTCTCCATGTCCTCGATCAGTTGCTCCAGCGGCGCAAAACGGCGCCGCTCGCGCACGAGTGCGGTGGCGAGAACAGCAGCCGCGCCAGCGAGCACGACGATGACCACGGTCGTCACAGGGCGAGAATAGGGACTGGCACCTATAGGTGGATCGGGCTTCTGTCGCAATACTTTGCAGCAGCCCAATCACGACGAGGAGCGAATGCGATGACCACGACCAAGCAGTCCACCTTCGGCGCCACCCTGCGGACGACGATTCTGCTGGCGTCCCTCTCCGGCCTGCTGGTTGTCATCGGCGCGCTGATCGGCGGCCCCAGCACGGCGGCGCTCTTCCTCGGGATCGCCCTGCTGATCAACTTCGGCTCCTACTTCTTCAGCGACAAACTGGCGCTGAAAATGAGCGGCGCCAAGCCGATCGAGGAGTCCGAAGCGCCGCGGCTCTACCAGATCGTCCGTGAACTGACGACCCGCGCCGGTCTGCCGATGCCGCGCCTCTACATGATCCCCCAGGAACAGCCCAATGCCTTTGCCACCGGCCGCAACCCCAAGCACGCCGCGGTCGCGGTCACCCAGGGGATCACCAAACTCCTCTCCGAGGACGAGCTGCGCGGCGTCCTTGCCCATGAGCTCGCCCACATCCAGCACCGCGACATCCTGATCCAGTCGGTCGCCTCGGCGATCGGCGCCGCGATCACCTACCTCGCCTACATGCTGATGTGGTTCGGCAACGACGACAACTCGCCTCTCAGTCTCGTCGCTTCGCTGGCGCTGGTCCTGTTGGCGCCGATCGCGGCGACGATCATCCAGCTCTCGATCTCGCGCCAGCGCGAGTACGCCGCCGATGCCGGCGGCGCCCAGATTTGCGGCAACCCGGAGTCCCTTGCCAGCGCCCTGCTGCGCCTCGAGCAGGGGGCGGAAGCGATGCCGATGCAGGTCAATCAGGCGGCCGAGCCGCTCTACATCGTCAAGCCCTTCTCCAGCAAGGGCATCGCCGGCCTCTTCTCGACCCATCCGCCGATCGAGGAGCGGGTCAAGCGGCTGCGCCAGATGCGCCCCAGTCTCGGCTGATCGCCGTCCACACAGGCCCCCACTCCTCGTCTCCTGCCGTTGACCGGGGGGTATTTAAGAACTACCCTGTACGCGTAACGGCATAGTCCGTTCGCAACCATGGCCAGGGCACGCGCCAAACCCAAAGCCCCCGCGCAGCGCCGCCTTCCCCGCGGGCGGCACGCGCTCGCGCCCGAGGAGGTCCTGCGCGACCAGCGTGAGCGCCTTCTGGACGCCGTGCCGAAAGTCGTTGCCGAGCAGGGCTACGAAGCGATGTCGGTCGCCGACATCGTCAAGGCCGCGGCCGTGTCGCGCAACGCCTTCTACAAGAACTTCAGTGACAAGCAGGAGTGCTTCGCCGTCGCCCACGATCGCGGCCACGAGCGCCTTCTGGAGGTGCTGATGGAGCCGTGTCAAGAGGGGGCGACGATCGAAGAGCGCGTCGAGCGCTCGCTGGCGGCCGGCCTGGACACGCTCGCCGCGGAGCCCGACGTCGCTCGTCTGCTCTTCGTCGAGGCGCCCTCGGCGGGGAACGAGATAGCGCTCCGCTACCACGAGTGGTTGCAGCGCTATGGCTCATTGCTGCGCTCAGCCGCCCCTGAGCTGCCGCCGCGGTCGATCCCGGCGCCCGAGTTCGAGAGCGTGATCGTCGGCGGCATCGCCACCCGTATCGCCAGCGAGGTTCTCTATGGCCGGGCATCGGAGCTCCCCAAGCTCGCCGCGCCATTGGTCGAGTACGTCCTCTCCTTCTACAGCTTCGGCGAGCCGGGTCCGCGGGAGGGCAAGCTCGTCGCCCTCGAGCGCGAGCGGATCGCCGCCGAGGCGCCGGCCGAGGCCCAGCGCAAACGCGCCAGCGCCTAGTTGCCGAGATCGGGGCGTACCCGGCTCGAACGCCGGTTTATCTGGGAACTCTTGGGGTTTCAAGGTTGGAACCTGCTTGCCAAGTCCCTGCAAATTACGCATGTGTTTTAGCAATACCATGTGCGTATCTTGACAATTACGTACGACTGTGTTTGCATGCAGCCACGTCTTCAGTTGGGAACGAAGACGGTATGGCTAACGAAACTCCCAAGCAGGGAACAAGGGAACGAGCGCCAGGGAGGCCGCCAGGGAAGGCGACCGGCAGGGGCTCAAGGACAAGGAGAGATCTACGTGAGACGTCGAGCGAAGGCATCGTCCGCGACCACCGCCGCGAGCACGGGGATCACCCGCGCCCGCCGCATGATGTTCGGGCTGGCCTGCCTCTGCGTCCTCGGCCTCGCGGCCTTCCTCGGGAGTGG
>JASLJO010000161.1 GCA_030152505.1 Solirubrobacterales bacterium
GCTCGACGACGTCCCGGTCAGCCTCTCCGATCGCTACCAGGCGGCGAGCTGCTCGAGCCTCGGCTTCAAACCGAAGCTGGCCCTGAAGCTCAAGGGCGGAACCAAACGCGGAGGACACCCAGGCCTGACTGCCCTCTACACGCCAAAGCAAGGCAACGCCAACATCAAAGCCCTCACCGTGCGCCTGCCGAGATCCGCATTCCTCGACCAGGCCCACATCAAGACGATCTGCACCCGAGTGCAGTTCGCCGCAAAGAGCTGCCCAAATGCATCCCAGTACGGCTACATCAGAGCCTTCACCCCATTGCTCGAAGAACCGCTCGAAGGACCCGTCTACCTGCGGTCCTCAAACCACAAGCTCCCAGATCTCGTCTTCGACCTGCACGGCTTGGTCGACGTTGAGGTCGCGGTCCGCATCGACTCCCAGAAGGGCGGTATCAGGGCAAGCCTCGAATCCGCCCCAGACGCACCGCTCTCCAAGGTCGTCCTGAAGATGCAGGGAGCCAAGAAGGGCCTGATCGTCAACAGCCGCAACCTCTGCGGAGCCACCTCGAAGGCCAACGTGAGCTTCACGGGGCACAACGGCAAGGAAGCGAGCGCCAACCCGGTGATGAGGGCCGAGTGCGGGGGCGGGCGTAAGCACAAAAGGCATCGGGGCTGAACCAAATCGGGTGTAGCCACTGATACCACGTGCGTATCTTGACAAATGCAAACTGACGTGTTTGTATTGCCAGGTGTCTTCTATTGAGAACGGCACCAGTATGGAGGGCGCGACGCGCAAGCCGCGCGGGTCGCGCCGGCGACCAAATGCGACCGCGCCGAAGGTCGAGAGGATCCCGCCACGCTCCGGGCTCTCGCGGGCGGAGGTGATCGCCAACCAGCGGCGACGCATCTTCGATGGCCTGGCGACCGCGCTTGCCTATCACGGCTATGAGGACACGAAGATCACCGACGTGGTCGAACTGGCTGGTCTCTCCCGGGCCACCTTCTACGAGCACTTTCGCGGCAGGGAGGCCTGCTTCGCCGCCGCCTACGAGGACGGCGTGGAACGCCTGGCCGCCTCAGTTGAAGTGGCTGCAAAGGGGGAGCGCGATTGGCGCGCCGGTCTCTCGGCGGGGTTGCGCGCCGGCCTCGAGTTCATCGCCGCTGACCCGTCGCTCGCTCACCTGCTGCTGGTCGAGTCGCTCGCCGCGGCGCGCCCGGCTCGGCTCGAGCACGAGCGCTCGCTGGGGCGGCTTGCGGAAGCACTGCGGCCACCGCCGGAGCTCCCGGGTGGCGAGGTCGTTCCGGAGGAGACCCTGCGGCTGCTCGCGGGAGGGCTGACCTCTCATCTGTCGGCCCGTGTGCTGGCCGGTGAAGCCGAGCAGCTTGGACGGGATCACGACCCGCTGCTCCGGTTCCTGCTCGTGCCGATGCAGGCGGCCGATGCCCGGGTCGCCACCGGCTGACGCCGACCCCGAGCGTTTCGAGCCGGCGACGCTCCCCGACCTGCCTGCCGAGCTCGCCCTCGCGCAACTGCCGGGCGGGCGACACGGGCTGCCGCGTTCCTTCGTCGCCCGCAACCAGCGCCTGCGCATCGTCTCGGCCATGCTCCGGGTGCTGCCCGAGCGAGGCTACGCCGAGACGACGATCGGCCACGTTACCCGTGAGGCGGGCGTGTCGCGCTCAGCTTTCTACAGCCAGTTCGGGGGCAAGGAAGACTGCTTCCTGGCGACCTATGACATCGCTGCCGAGTGGCTCTGTGAGCGCATCGAGGCTGCCGCGGCTACCGACGAGCAATGGACAGTCCGCGTGCGGGACGGAGTATCGGAGGCGATGCGCCTGTTGGCGGCAAACCCCGAGATCACCCACCTGATCGCGGTCGAGGCGCTTCAGGCCGGGCCGTCCGCGCGCCGCCGCCGGCAAGCCTGCATCGTCCGCCTGGCCGAAGCTTTGCGAGCCGGCCGCCCGCGCGGCCCCGAGCTGCCCGCCGAGCTCGAGGAGCTGCTCTTGGGCGGCACCCTCTCGCTGATCGCCCACTACGTTGACGCTGGCCGCATCGCGCAGCTGCCCGACGCAGTTGACGATCTCGGCTCGCTATACTTTTTGAAGTAAAGCCGGATCGGAATTAGGGTATTTCCCTCCGAAGTCATTAGGAGAGGCATGGCACCGACGCAGACCAGGCAGCAGGTAGAGGAGATCGAGCCGTTCGAGGCGGCGCAGGAGATCGAGGGCGGCGACGTCGTCCTGATCGACACGCGCGAGCCGCACGAGTACCAGGAGGCTCACCTGGAGGACGGCAAGCTGGTGCCGCCGGGCCTGCTCGCGGATGAGATCGCTGCCGCCGCCCCCGACAAGTCGGCGCGTACGATCCTCTACTGCCGCAGCGGCAACCGCTCCTACAAGGCGGCGGAGCAGCTGCAGGCGCTGGGCTACGAGGACGTCGCCTCGATGGCGGGCGGCATCCTCGCCTGGCAGGAGCAGGGGCTGCCCGTGGTCGCAGCCGGCGGCATGACCGCCGAGCAGCGCGACCGCTACTCGCGTCACACCCTGCTGCCCGAGGTCGGGGTCGACGGCCAGCTGAAGATGCTGAACGCGAAGGTGCTGCTGGTCGGCGCCGGCGGCCTCGGCGCGCCGACGGCGCCGACCAGCAGCACCTTCGCGTTCAGCATCTTCAGCTGGCCGTCGACCCCGACCTCGGGCAGCAGGGTGTGACGCGAGTAGCGGTCGCGCTGCTC
>JASLJO010000196.1 GCA_030152505.1 Solirubrobacterales bacterium
AAGTACCTGCAGATCGTCCCCGGCGACTCCTCGCATGGGCTGAAGGCGGGGGAAACGATCCCGCTATCGGCAGCGCGACCGGAACCGGTCGACATCGACCAGTTCTTCGACATGTTCGACGAGAAGACCCGCACGGCGATCCAGCGCAACAACGCCGGCTTCGGCAACGCATTCGCCGGTCGCGGCCCGCAACTGAACGCAGCCTTCGGCTCGCTGCGCAGCCTCGCCGAAAACAGCGGGCCGGTGCTGCGCACCCTGGTCGAACCGGGCACTCGCTTTGGTCCCTTCTGGGAAGCGCTCGAGGATCTATCCGCGACCGTCGCGCCGGTCGCCGAGCAGCAGGCGAGCATGTTCGTCGCCCTCGACCGGACCTTCGCCGCCTTCGCCCGCGTCTCACGGCCCTTCATCCAGGAAACGATCGTCAAGGGCCCGCCGACCCTGGACGCCCTGACCGTCGACCTGCCTGCCCTGCGGCCCTTCTTACGCGATTCGGGCCGCTTCTTCATTGCGCTGAAGCCGGGCGCGAAGGCGCTGGGCGAAACCTCGCCGACGATCAACGCCGCCCTGCGCGCCGGCATCCCCGCGCTCAACCGCTCACCCTCCCTCTTCGCCCAGCTGACGCCGACGGCGGAAGCGCTGCTCGACTTCCAGGGCGATCCCGGCGTCTTCAACGGGCTCGACCTGCTGATGAACACGAATGAAGTGCTGGCGCCGGCGATCAAGCACATCGCCCCCGCGCAGGTCACCTGCCAGTACCTCAGCATCGCCGCGACGAACCTCGCCGATGCCTTCAGCGAATCGAACGGCAAGGCCAACTGGCTCGGCGCGATCGTGTTCGAAGCGCCCGACGGACCGAACGCGGAGTCCCAGCCGGCATCGGCGCCGGCCAATGGCCCTGGCGGCACCAATCATCTTCATTTCAACCCGTATCCCCGGACCGGCCAGGACGGCGTCTGCGAAGCGGGCAACGAGCACTACGTCGCGGGGCAGACGATCATCGGCCACTCACCCAAGCTCTGGGCGAAGACGACGAGGGGCGGCGAAGGCTGATGGGCCGTCTGCCTGAGCGCGACACCAGGGTGGGAGCGACCGACAGCCGCATCAAGTGGCGACCGAGCAACGCGATGATCGCGCTGATCTTCATCTTCGTCTTCACGGTCGGGCCCTACCTGGCCTTCACCAAACACGTTCCCTTCACCGGCTACGGCTACACCCTCAACGCCACCTTCTCCAACGGGGTCAACATCTCGACCAACTCACCGGTGCGGATCGCCGGCGTCGACGTCGGCAAAGTGATCGGGGTCGGCCGCGACGGTGACAACACCAAGGTCACCTTCACCGTCGAAGGCAAGGGTCGGCCGATCCACGACGACGCCTTCGCCGAGATCAAGCCGCGGATCTTCCTGGAGGGCAACTTCTTCATCGACCTCCGACCGGGCAGCCCGAGCGCGCCGGAACTGGACAGCGCCGCGACGATCCCGGTCAGCCATACCTCGACCGCGATCCAGCTCGACCAGATCCTCACCGCTCTGCAATCTCCCGTGAGGGCCGACCTCAGCCGCCTTCTGGAGAGCTTCGGCACGGCGCTGACCCATAAGCCGACCGCCGCCGAAGACGCCACTCAGCTTCCCGAGGTGAAAGGCAAGACCGGCGCCGAAGGGTTGAACGGCGCGCTCAAATACGGCGGCGACGCCGGCCGCTACAGCGCCCAGGTGACCAACGCTCTTCTCGGCACGAATCCGGGAGACCTGTCGCGGCTCGTCTCAGGCGCGGGAAGAGCGTTCGGTGCCCTTGCCCGCCGCGAGGCCGACCTGCAGGGTCTGATCGTCAACTTCGACACCTTCACCGGCGCCCTCGCGGCCCAGTCGCAGAACCTCTCGACCACCGTGCAGCGCCTCGCGCCGACGCTGCAGATCGGCCGTAGGTCCCTGGTCAGCCTCAACCGCACCCTGCCGCCGCTGCGCGCCTGGGCGATCGAGTTCCGACCCGCGGTCGCCGAGCTTCCGGCGCTGATCTCCGCGGCGGAACCGTGGCTGGCGCAGGCGCGGCCGCTGCTCTCCGGCAGGGAGGCCGGCGGGGTGGCGAAGCTGCTGCGCGAATCGACTCCCTATCTGGCCGGCGCGGCGCAGGCCGGCATGGCCAACACCATTCCGCAGATCAACCGGATCAGCCTCTGCACCAGCAAGGTCTTCGTGCCGACGGGCAACGAGACGATCCACGATCAGTTCGAAACCGGCCCCAACTACCGCGAGTTCTTCTACTACCTGGCGGATTTCGCCGGGGCGCAGCAGAACTTCGACGGCAACGGCTCTTACGTGAGGGCTCAGCCGGGCGGCGGTGACACGCTGGTCAAGATCGAAAACCCGTCGGGCAACCTGAGTACCGACAAACAGGACTGGGCGCATGTGGTCGAACCGCCCGCCGGGGTGCAGCCCCAGCTCGGCGGCCGCCCGCCGAAGAAGCCGGACGTGCGCTGCTCGACTCAGCCGGTGCCCGACGTCAACGGCTCCCTTGGCCAGGTCGGCCCGCCCCAGCTGACGGCGGTGACCCCATGAGCACCCGCGAGTCTGGCGCCAGCCGCTGGAAGCATTTCCGCGCTTCGCTCTCGCGGCAGGCGCGCGGACGGGGCAAAGACACGATCGCGATCGCCGTCCTCACGGTGCTGGCGATCGTGATGACGCTCTGGATCTTCACCCAACAGAAGGCCTCATTGCCGTCCTGGGCGCCGATCGTCGGCGAAGACTTCGTTCACCTGACGGCGGACTTCAGCGACGCCCAGGCGGTCACGCCGGGCCAGGGTCAGGCGGTGGTGATCGCCGGCATCCAGGTGGGCAAGATCAACTCGGTCGACCTCGAAGACGGCCACGCGGTCGTCGGTATGGATATCGAGCCGAAGTACCTGAAGCTGATCCATCCCGACGCGACCCTGCTGTTGCGGCCGAAAACCAATCTCAACGACATGACCGTCGAGATCTCCCCCGGCAGCGGCAGGCGGCACGTCGAAAGCGGCCACCGCTTCCCGCTCTCGCAGACCGAACCGAGCATCCAGTTCGAAGCGTTCCTCTCGACCCTGGACACCGACACCCAACAGTACCTGCAGCTGCTCGTCGCCGGTGGCGCCCAGGGGATCGGTGGTCGCGGCCACCAGCTCTCCGGAGCCTTCCGGCGCCTGCAGCCCTTCTCCCACTACATAGCCGGGCTCAACCGCGCCGTCGCCCAACGCCGCGTCGCCCTCGCCAGGGTGATCCACGACTTCGGCCTCCTGACCACCGAACTGGGCCGGCACGACACCGAGATCGAACGCTTCGTCACCTCCTCCAAGGACGCGCTCGGCAACTTCGCCAACCAGCAGCAGGCGATCCAGGAATCGCTGGTCGAG
>JASLJO010000284.1 GCA_030152505.1 Solirubrobacterales bacterium
TGGAGATGCAGGAAGACCCGGAGCTGAAAATCGCCCGGCCGCGCCAGATCTACACCGGCGAGCGCGAGCGCGATTACGTCGCGCTCGACGATCGCGATGGCCCCGAGAAAATCGTCGGGCCGCCGGCGCGGCGCCCGAAACGCCCGCGCCGCGGCGCCTGAGCGACGTAATTACTCTGCGGCGATGGCCGGCTGGAAGCTGACCGTCCGCCACGGATCCGAGGTGTCCCACCAGGGCTTCGATGACCTGGACGTGGCGATCGCGGCGATGCGGGAACGGGCCCTGGCCATCCGCGCTGAGGGTCCGGTCAAGGAGGTCTCCGCACTGCGGGACTTCACCCCGGCACAGCAGGTTCATGCGCGGTTGCAGATCAGCGGCAAGGGCCTGCTGCGCAAGGCGGTCGCGGGTGTGGACGTCAGGGGCGACGGGACCTTCATGCCCTTCAAGGGCAGCGTGGTACGCGAGGAGCTCGACCCATCCGGCCACGACACGCCGTTCGACCTGGTGCGCGAGACTCTGCGGCGATGACTGGCGCCTTTCCCGTCCTATAGACCGGAAACGCGCCAGGTACCCCGATGAGCGAGCCCGAGAACGAGATACCCAAGGGCAGCTACGCAGCGGGGCGGCGGTTGAAGCTTCCCAGCGGCGCCGAAGCCCCTTACGCCGTCTTCATCAACGGCGTGCAGCAGCGCGAGGGAGAGGACTACAACGTGCGTGCAGGCGAGATCGTCTTCACCCGCGAGATCGTCAAGGAGAAGGTCGGCACCGGCCGCTGGCTGGCGATGTACCTCGGCCTCTTCGGCACCTACCGCAAGAACGAGACGATCGACCTCCAGTTCGAGCGCAACGGCAAGACCGAGCTGCTCCCGGACCTGCCCGTGTCGGCTTGAGCCCGGGACTTACTTGAAGATGTAGAGCAGGGCGAAGGCGGTTATCACCCAGATCGCGCCGGCGATCAGGATGCCCTTGTCTTCAGAGACCATCGCCGCGATGGAACGGTCGTCGGAGCGGTCGTAGATCAGGTAGAGATAGCGGAAGATGAAGTAGACGACGGGTGGGATCGTCCACATCATCTTGTTGCCGACGATCGGCGAGTTGACCGCGTAGATCGAGTAGCTGATCACCGTCCCGGTGGTGACCATGGCAACCATCTGGTCGAGAAAAGGCAAGGAGTAATGCTCGAGCACCGGCCGGCTGCTGGTCCCCTGGTGCAGCTCGGAGACGGCCTCCTGACGGCGCTTCGTGACACCGAGGAAGAGGGCGACCATGCCGGTGCAGAGCAGCAGCCATTCCGAGGCGTGGGCGTCGACGGCGACGGCACCCGCCGCCACCCTCAGGATGAACAGCCCAGCCAGCGTCATCACGTCGACGATCACGATCTGTTTGAGACCGAGGCTGTAGGCCATCTGGGCGACGCCGTAGCCGACCACCATCAGGCCGACCTGCCAGTTGACCGCGGCGAAGGCGACAGCGACAGCGAAGGCAGCCAGCAGCGGTGCGATCGTCAGCGCCGTCCGCTCGGAGAGCTCGCCTGCGGCGAGCGGCCGGAAGCGCTTCTTCGGGTGTTTGCGGTCGAGCTCGACGTCGACCAGGTCGTTGACGTAATAGCCGGCGCTGGAGATCGCGCAGAAGGCGATGAACGTGAGGAAGGCCTCGAGCACATCGTGCGGCTGGTTGAACTTGCCCGAGAAGAGCAGGCCGGCGAAGACGAAGGTGTTCTTGATCCACTCCTGCGGCCGGCCGGTCTTGATCGCCGCCCGCAGCGGCGAGCGCCGCGGAACCGCCGGCTCGGCCGGCTGCGCGGGAATCGTCGGGTGCTCTGAGGTGATCGTGTCCATCGTGGTGGTCGCGGGAGGGTAGCGATCGGCCCGGTGAGCGAATGGTGAAGCATGCCTGCCCGGCAGGGAGATTTTCGGTAAGCCCGACCCGACCCCTGCTTTGTCTGGAGCCGGTTTCCCTAGAGCAGCGACCAGCGGTGAGGCGTGGGCGGCGCCACGGGAGTCGGCGCGGCGCCTACGGCAGCGGCCGTCGGCGCCGCCGGCGCAACGGCGGCGACGGCCACGGCGGCGGCCACCGCGCCGCTCCAGTCGTTCTTGACCAGCTGGGAAACGGTCACGCAGAAGTAGACGACGGCGAGGATGGCGGCGATCGCCAGGCCGGCGATCAGGAACCAGGCCACCGCACTCCCATCGCAGAGTTCCCAGGAGAGGAAGCCCAGAGTCCCGAGCTCACCCAGCACGGCCCAGAAGGTGATCGTGCAAGCGAGGAGCAGGGTCGCGTTCCAGCCCCAGAGACCGGCCTCCTGGTCGGCCGCGTTCGACCGCGGCCGCCGCAGCGCCTGGAAGACGAAGGGGCCAACGACGAGCAGCGCGACGAAGAGGACATTGAGGTTCACCAGCGTCGCCTTCGAGATCTCCTGCGGGAATTCGGGAAAGGTCGTTTCGCCGAGCACCGTGCCGAGGACGCCGCCGGCAGCGGTGAGCGTGGTCGCCCAGCTTTCGAAGCTCCATTTCGGTCCCGGCGCCGGCGAGCCGAGCGAGCTCCAGGCGTTGGTTGCGAGGAGCAGGACGAACGCGACCAGAAGGGCGACGCCCAGCGAGACGAGGACGATCAGCAGAGGCCAGTCAGCAGCCGGCTGCGGGGCGGGAGAGATCTTCACTTCGACGGGCAACGGGCTCGCCGAACCGCTGACGACCACCTGGCCTTCGAACTTTTCGTCGAGCCCACCGAGGCCGCTGAAGGTCAGTTCGGCACGAGTCGCCTTTCCTGTGGCGAGCGTCGCCGGTTTCGCTTCCAGGCTGACCGTTTCCTCGGAGGCGCCCTGCAGGGTGAACGACACGTTGACCGGCTTGGCGGTCGAATTGAACAGCGAGAGGTGAGTGGAGGCCGCGTCCTTTCCCTGTTCAGCGGAGACTTCGAGCGGAGCGCCCCCCAATGCGGAGACTTCACCATCCGCGGCAACCGCACCCGCCGGGGCGAACGACGCGAGGCCCAAAAAGAGCACAGTGAAAGCGATCGCACGCCGCATCGACACACCCATCGGCGTTGACTCTATTCGGTGAGAAAACTCAAAGTCAACTCGATCGATCGGTAACTATGTGTCGATCAGCACACCGGGGTTCAGCACCGACGCCGGGTCGAGCTCGAGCTTGGCCGCTCGCAGGGCGGCGGCAAAGGGTGCGGGGCGCTGGTGGTCATACCAGGGGCGGTGGTCGCGGCCGACGGCGTGATGGTGGGTGATGGTACCGCCGCCCTCGATCACCGCCTCGGCCGCGACGGCCTTGATCTCATCCCACTGCTCAACCTCGCCGCCACGGATGGCAGGGGCCATGACGGTGAAGTAAGGAGCAGGGCCGTCCGGGTAGACGTGGGTGAAGCGGCAACTGACTCGGGGGGAACCGGCGCCGTCGGCGGGCGCGTCGCAGATCTCTGCAACCTTGCGGCGCACAGCTCCCATCGTCGTCGCGTGGAAGTCCTCGAAACGGTCCCAGGTGATCGCCGTCTCGAAGGTCTCCGATAGAACGCCGCAGGCGACGAAGGTGTCGCGCAGGTAGGGCGCGAGGAGAAAGGCGCTGCGCCAAGTCCCGACCGCATCCCCATCACCGCCACCGCCGCGCACCTCTCCCGGCTCTCCTCCATGCTCGCGAGCGATCGCCAGCGCCAGGTCCATCGGCGCTTCGACCGGGTGATGGGCAGACTCGAAGCCGAGGACCAGGAGGCTCTTCTCGCCCGAGCCGGCGCCGGTCATGCCCGCCTCGGTCGCGTCGAGCAGGCGGCAGTTGCTCGGGTAGAGGCCGGACTGGGAGATCTCCCGCACCGCGCCCGTCGCGGCGATGAAGTCGTCGAACTCGACCCCACAGGAGGCCTTGAACTCGGGCCGCGGACGCACCCGCATCCAGGCCTCGCCGATCACCCCCAGGATTCCCTCCGAGCCGATCAGGGCCCGGTCCGGCGAGGGGCCGGCGCCCGAGCCCGGCAGCCGCCGGCTCTCCCACAGCCCCCGCGGGGTGATTGCCCGCACCGACTCGACCAGGTCATCGATGTGCGTGTAGAGCGTGGCGAAGTGCCCCCCGGCCCGCGTGGCGATCCAGCCGCCCAGGGTCGCGTACTCGAATGACTGCGGGAAATGCCGCAGGGTCAGCCCGTGCTCGCGCAGCTGTTCCTCCAGCCTCGGCCCCGTCGCCCCCGCCTGGATCCGCGCCGCCATCGACTCCGCGTCGACCTCCAGTACCCGGTCCAACCGCCGCAGGTCGAGCGAGACGAACGGCCTCTCCCCCAACCGTCCCTCGACCCCCCCGACCACGCTGGTCCCGCCGCCGAACGGAATCACCGCCGCCCCCTCGGCCTCCGCCCAGCTCAACACCGTCTCGATCTCCGACTCGTCCCGCGGCAGCGCCACCAGATCCGGCGGATTCTCAAACTCCCCCCGAAACCCCCGCACGACGTCCCGATAAGCCTTCCCCAACGCCCGCGAAACCCGCTCGTACTTCTCATCCGTGAACAGGTCCCCAAGATCCCCAGGTGCCTTCAACCTGGGCGCGCGAATCTCAACCTGGTCGAGCCCGACAGGCTCCTCGACCTCGCCCCCAAACCCAAACCGCTCCCTTATCGCCGCCGCAGCCTCCTCCAGCTCCTTCCCAGAAGGCGCCTGATCCTCATACCCCCACCCCCAATGCTTGAGCCGTCGCTCGGTCATCGGCGGTGAAGCATCGCAGGCGCCCGTGAAGGAGGGGCAGGGGGTGTCCCTCCAGCGCAGCGGCGTTAATTTTTCGCTTGAGCGTCGGCGAGTGGCGCAGCCTCAGCGCGCGAAAAATCCAGCAAGCAGGAGGGACACCCCCTGCCCCTCCCCACGCCTCCCTACCAGTGCACGCCTTTCATCAGATGAGCAAAGG
>JASLJO010000244.1 GCA_030152505.1 Solirubrobacterales bacterium
GACCGAGCCGAGTCCTCCTACACCGAGCGGCTCCGGGCGGCTGGGATCGAGCCTGCGATCGGGCACGACGCCGAACAGGTGCCCGAGGGAGCGGAGGTCGTGATCTCCACCGCCATCGGCGAGGACAACCCCGAGCTCGCCCGCGCCCGCGAGCGCGAGCAGACGATCGTGCACCGCGGCGAGCTGCTGGCGGAGCTCTGCTCGAAGCGCCGCCTGCTGGCGGTCTCCGGAACCCACGGCAAGACCACCACCGCGGCCATGTGCGTGCACGCGCTGCGCCAGACCGGCGCCGACCCGAGCTTCTTCCTCGGCGGCGAGCTTCCCGGCGCGGGGCCGGAGGGCGCCGCCGCGAACGCCGCCTGGGGGGATGGGGAGTGGGTGGTCGCCGAGGCCGACGAGAGCGATGCCAGCTTCCTCGACCTGAAGCCCGAGATCGCCGTCGTCACCAACGTCGAGATGGACCATCACTCGCGCTGGGGCTCGATCGCCGAGCTGAGGGCGGCCTTCGCGCAATTTGTCACAACCGCGGACGGCGTTGCCCTGCCGGCCGGCGACGAGGTCTACGTCAAGCCCCCGGAAGGGGCAAAACATAGCTTTGGTCCGTCCGAGCCAGGCCCCGCCGAGCTCTCGCTCGCGGTTCCGGGTGCTCACAACCTGCTCAACGCCCGCGCCGCGCTGGCCGCGGCGGAGTTGGCCGGCTTCGGCCCCGACGCTGTGGCTGCCGCCCTCGCCGACTTCCCCGGCGTACACCGCCGCCTGGAGCTCAAGGGCGAACGTGACGGAGCGCGCGTCTACGACGACTACGCCCACCACCCGACGGAGGTGCGGGCGGCCCTGGAGGCGTTGCGGGAGATGGAGCCGTCGCGGCTGGTCGCCGCCTTCCAGCCGCACCTCTACTCGCGCACCAAGGCGCTTGCCGAGCAGTTCGGCGCGGCCCTGGCGCTGGCTGACGAAGTCGTCGTGCTCGACGTCTACGCGGCGCGCGAGGAGCCCGTCGGCGAGCTGGTGGGGGTCAGCGGCCTCGACGTCGCCCGCGCTGCCGCCGAGAGGATGGGGGGAGGGCCGGTAATCTGGGCGCCCGGCCTCGGACAGGCTCAGTCCGCGCTCGAATCGCGCCTCGGGCCAGACCGGGTGGCGGTGACGATCGGCGCCGGGGACGTCTTTCGCGTCGCCGAGGCACTGATCGCAGGCGGAGCGGCCGGATGAGTGGCCCGCCCGCCGGCGTCGTGCGCGACTTCCCGCTGAATCGCCTGACCACGGTTCGCACCGGCGGCCCCGCTGACTGGTTCGCCCGTCCGAGCACCGCGGAGCAGCTGGCCGAGCTGTTGGCCTGGGCTCAGGAAGAGAATCTGGCGATCGGCATGATCGGATCGGGCTCCAACCTGCTCGTCGCCGACGATGGCTTCCGCGGCCTGGCTCTGAAGCTCGACGGCGACCTGGCGACCGTCGGTCACGAGGCCGAGCGATTGCTCTGCGGCGGTGGCGTCCGGCTGCCCTCGGCAGCGGCCAAGGCGGCCGCCTGGGGACTATCGGGCCTCGAGTTCGGCGTCAACATCCCGGGCACCGTCGGGGGTGCGGTGAAGATGAACGCCAACGCCTACGGCGGCCAGCTCGCCGAGGTGCTGGAGTGGGTCGAGGTCTGTACGGCGGAGGGTCTGGAGCGGCGGGCCCCCGCGCAGCTGGGGTTTGAGTACCGCAGCTCGAACCTGCGCGCTGACGAGGTCGTGGCCCGCGCCTCCTTCCGACTTGTCGAGGCGGATCCGGATCAGGTCAAGGCGACGATGTCCGGCATGAGGGAGAGGCGCCACGAGGCTCAGCCCTCCGGGATCAAGACCTTCGGATCGACCTTCAAGAACCCGGCCGACATGGGTGCCGAAGGTCGTACCGCTGGCCAGCTGCTCGAGGTTGCCGGGTGCGGTGGCCTCCAGGTGGGCGGTGCTCGCTTCTCGCCCAAGCATGCGAACTTCGTCGAGAACGTCGGCGAGGCGACGACCGCCGAGGTGCTCGAGCTGATGGCCGCTGGCCGGCGCCGTGTCCACGAGCGTTTTGGCGTTGTGCTCGAGCCCGAGGTGCAGCTGCTCGGCGAGGTGGGCCGGCCGGAGGGCTGGGAGCTGTGAGGCGTTGGCTGATCGCCGGCGTGGCATCGATCCTGCTCGTCGTGGCCGCCTATTGGCTCGGGGTCCGCGACAAGACCGTCGAGGCCCAGGTCAGGGTCCCGCGAGCAACGGCGACGATCGGTTCCGGCGCCGACGCGATAGCGGTTGGCTCGGCGGGGCAGATCCTCGCCTGGCTGCCGCTCTCCGAAGACCTGTCGCTACCGACACTGCCGCTCTCCCAACCGCCGGAAAACGGTCGCCTGGCCGGCCCGGTCCTGCAGCAGGCCACGGTGCTGGGCGCCGCCCCACCCGCCCTGCGCCCCCACCTGGCGAGCAGCTACTACGGGGAAAGCGGGGTGGACGTGAGGCTGCGCTCGGGGATCGAACTGCGCTTTGGCGATGCTTCACAGGCCGCGGCGAAGTGGAAGGCGGCTGCCGCGGTGCTGGCCGACCCCGAGGTCACGACGCTCGATTATGTAGATCTGCATGCACCTGGGCGGCCGGCTGTGGGTGGCTCTGGGCATACGCTTCCGCCCTCCGAATGAACCCTCGACCGTAGGGTTAGATTGGCCAAACTCTCAAGTAACCATTGAGAGTTTGGCCTTGCAGGATGCCGCCCGCGAGTTTGACAGTACCCCCAGAATGCCCTACGTTGAGCCCAATTTCCGTGCTTTGCGGGTAAGCTTGAACCCTTAAGCCTCGCTGAAGCGTCGGACGGAACAAAGGCTCAACTCAAATCCAGTCTTGGCGGACTGGGCAGATACCAGCCCACCGGGCTGGGCTTGGAGAAATTCGGGAGATGGAATCCACTTACCTGGCCGTAATCAAGGTCGTCGGAGCCGGTGGCGGCGGCACCAATGCCGTCAGCCGCATGGTCGACGCCGGGATTCGCGGCGTCGAGTTCGTTGCGGTCAACACCGACGCGCAGGCGCTGCAGGCATGCGACGCCGACATCAAGCTTTCGATCGGTCAGGAGCTGACCCGAGGCCTCGGTGCCGGCGGTAATCCCGAGGTTGGGGCGGGTGCCGCGGCAGAGAGCCGCGACGAGATCAAGGAGGCGCTGAAGGGCGCCGACATGGTCTTCGTCACCGCCGGCGAGGGTGGCGGCACCGGCACCGGCTCGGCGCCGATCATCGCCGAGATCGCCAAGGAAGAGATCGGCGCGCTGACCGTCGGCGCGGTCACCAAGCCGTTCGAGTTCGAGGGTAAACGGCGCATGCAGCAGGCGCTCGAGGGCATCGAGAAACTGCGCAACAACGTCGACACCCTGATCATCGTCCCGAACGAGAAGCTGCTGCAGGCGGTCGAGCGCCGCACCAGCGTCCTCGAGGCCTTCCGTCAGGCCGATGACATCCTCCGCCAGGGCGTCCAGGGCATCACCGACCTGATCACGATCCCCGGCCTGATCAACCTCGACTTCGCCGACGTGCGCACGCTCATGGGCGACGCCGGCTCGGCCCTGATGGGCGTCGGCACCGCCTCCGGCGAGGCCCGCGCGCTCGACGCCGCGGCCTCGACCGCAAGACCCTCTACCGGAAGCTCGAGGAGTACGCCCGGGACTCCGGGGCGCCGGCGCCCGAGACTCCCG
>JASLJO010000067.1 GCA_030152505.1 Solirubrobacterales bacterium
CGCCATCGAAGCCGACGGCGAGGAAACACACGGCACACGCGGCGCGTTCCAACGCGACCGTCGGCGCGACCAGATCCTGGTCGCAGCCGGCTATCGAGTTGCCCGCGTCACCTGGCGCCAGGCCGAAGGCGAACCCGCTGCCGTCGCATATCGGATCAAGCGCATGCTCGGGTCACCCTAGATCGATTCCGGTGCGCCTTTGCCACGCCATAGGAGGGAAAGGCGCACCGGAACGAGATCAGGAGCTCAGGTGGGCGAAGAGGCGGGGGTCGTTGGTGCAGACGCCCCCGACTCCAAGGTCGACGAGCCGCTTCATGCGACGGAGGTCGTCGACGGTCCAGGCGATCAGCTCGACGCCGGCGAGATCGGCGATGCGGGCGAGGCGGCTGCTGACGATCGGGTGGTAGACCCACATCGCGCTCACGCCCATCTTCGGCAGCTCGCGCGCCGCCAGGCCCGGCAGGCGCTGCCGCATCCAGGCCAGCGCACCGAGCATCGGCACCGTCGCCCAACGCTTCGAGGCCCAATCCTTGGTCACTTTGGGATAGGTCCAGCCCCGCCGCAGGTCCGGTTCCAACTCGCGGATCTTCGCCAGCGAGGAAAGCTCCATGGTCGAGACCATCGCCCGCTCGAGCAGACCGCGCTCTCGCACCGCGGCGACGATCTCCTCCTCCCGCCCCGGCAACTTGATGTCGAGGTCGATCTCGACCTTGTCCAGCGGTGGTTTCGTGAAGGCGCCGAGCGCCTCGTCCAGAGTCAGAGGCTCACGCCGCTCCGCGTCGTGCCAATCGTGAGCGACGACCAGCGGCGAATCGGGGTCCCGAAGACGCAGGACATCCAACTCGACGATGTCCACACCGACCTCGACCGCCTTCTCAAAGCTCTCCAGGGTGTTCCCCGGAACGATCGAGTCAGCCCCCTTGTGCCCAACCCGAATCAATTTCCTACCCAATCGACGCGGTCGGCAAGGTCGGATGTGGATGGCTGGGCGACCAGAGCCAAGCGAGACGGTTCCGGCATGGTTCCCGCGTAGCAGCGCTACGCGGGACACCGGGACGGGGCCGTATCGCGCCGGTGCTGGGCGTCCAGACGCCGCATCCGACCGCAGCCGCCCGTGTCAAAAAAGCTGGTTCTCGCCGGCGAATATCTCCGAGACCGAGTCGTCGGTGAAGATGCGGCGAATCGAGTCGGCGAAGGTGCCGGCGGTCGAAAGCACGGTGATGTTGTCCGGGGCGCCGGGGCGCAGCGGGATCGTGTCGGTGACGACGATCCGCTCGATCGCCGAGTCGGCCAGCCGCTCGTAAGCGGGGCCGGAGAAGACGCCGTGCGTGGCGCAGGCGATCACCCGCGCCGCGCCCTCGTCGAGCACCGTCTGGGCGGCGGCGCAAAGCGTCCCCGCGGTGTCGATCATGTCGTCGACCAGGACCGCGGTCTTGCCATTCACGTCACCGACCACGTAGCCGATCTCGGCCACCTGCTGAGCAGGGCGCTCCTTCTCCATCACCGCCCAATGGGTGCCGATGCGGCGGGCGAAGTTGCGCGCGGTCTTCACCCGGCCGGCGTCGGGCGAGACGATCACCAGCTCCTCGCTCAGTTCCTGGTCGGCGAACCACTGGGTCAGCATCGGCATCGCCGTCATGTGATCGACCGGGACGTGGAAGAAGCCCTGCACCTGGCCGGCGTGGAGGTCCATGGTGAGGACGCGGTCGACGCCGACACCCTCCAGGCACTTGGCCATGATCCGGGCCGAGATCGGCTCGCGCGGGGCGGACTTCTTGTCCTGGCGGGCGTAGCCGTACCAGGGCAGGACGGCGATGATCCGGTGTGCCGAGGCGCCCTGCGCCGCGTCGATCATCGTCAGCAACTCGACCAGGGCGTCGTTTGGCGTCATCTCGGTCTGCTCGTTGGCGCAGGTCGACTGGACGAGGAAGACGTCGGCGCCGCGGATCGACTCCTCGTAGCGGCAATAGACCTCGCCGTTGGCGAAGGTCTTCAGTGTGACCTGACCGAGGTCGAGGTCGAGCTTGCCGGCGACCTTGGCCGCCAGCTCCATCGAACTGCGGCCGCCGAAGACCATCATCCGCTTCGAGTAGTCGTGCGGGATGGCGGTCGGCGCCGCGCCGGGGGCAGCCTCGGGGCGCTGCTCGATCGTGCTCACGATTCCTCCTCGCGTGACCGCGCGGCCTTGCCCTCCGCGTAGCCCTCGATGTTCCTCTGGTCGTTCTCGCTCACCGCTAGCGCCCCCTCGGGGACGTCCTTCTTGATCACCGCTCCAGCGCCAGTGTAGGCGGCGTCGCCGACTTCTACCGGAGCGACGAGCATCGTGTCAACGCCGATGCGCACACCTGCGCCGATCGTCGTGCGGTGCTTGCGGAAACCGTCGTAGTTGGCGGTGATCGTTCCGGCGCCGAGATTGCTGCCCGCGCCCACGTCCGCGTCGCCGACGTAGGCGAGATGCGGCACCTTGGAACCGGCACCGATCGTCGAGTTCTTGATCTCGACGAAGGTGCCAGCCTTGGCACCGGGCTCCAGCTCGGCACCGGGACGCAGGTAGGCGAAGGGACCGACGTTGCAACCGTCGAGCACCTCGCACTCGATCAGATAGGAGTGGGGCACGGCGACGTCCTCGCCGAGGCGGCTGTCGATCAGCGTGCTCAGCGGACCGACGACCGAGCCCGTGCCGACGACGGTGTCACCGCGCAGGCTGGTGCCGGGCTCGATCCGCGCGTCGGCGGCGATCTCGACGCCGGCGTCGATCCAGGTGCTGTCGGGATCGACGACGGTGACGCCGGCCAGCATGTGGCGCTCGAGGATGCGGCGACGGGCCTCCACCTCGACCGCGGCGAGCTCGGCGCGGTTGTTGACGCCCATCGTCACCGCGAAATCATCAGCGAGGTGGCCGGCGACCGGATGCCCGGCCTTTCGCAGGGCCGCGAAGACGTCGGTCAGGTAGTACTCGCCCTGGGCATTGTCGTTCGACAACCCGGCGAGGGCCGTCGCCAGTGGGGCCGCATCGAAGGCGTAGGTGCCGGCGTTGATCTCGCGGATCGCCAACTCCTCGGCGCCGGCATCGCCCTCGGCTTTTGCCTCGACCACACGCTCGATCTCACCGCTGGCATCGCGCACGACGCGGCCGTAGGTCCCTGGATCGTCGAGTTCGATCGTCATCATCGTCGCCGCGGCGTCGGTGGAGGCGTGGGCGTCGAGGAAGTCCGAGATGATCGCGGCGGAAATCAACGGGTGATCGCCGGAGAGGACGAGCACGGTCTCCGCCTGCTCGATCAGCGACAGCGCGGCGCGTACGGCGCCGCCGGTGCCGTCGGGTTGGGGCTGGACGACGGTCTCGACCCCATCGGGAAGACCGGCTGAGATATCGATACCCGGCGAGACGATCGCGGCAACGCGACCGGCGCCGGCATCGCGTGCGGCGCGGATCGGCCAGGCGACCAGCGGCCGCCCACAGACGGGGTGGAGCATCTTCGGCGTGGACGAGCGCATGCGGGTGCCCTCGCCGGCCGCCATGACCAGCACCAAGGGGGAGCTCACCCCTGGATCGTAATGGGGGACGGGGAGGATGGGGTGCCCCTTTCGCTTGCTGGGTTTTCGCCGCCAGAGTCCGCATCTCTCGCCAGGTGGGTGGGGCGAAAACGGACGCCGCGCGCTGCAGGGGCACCCCATCCTCCCCGGTTTCTAAACTCGATCGCCGCGTGAGCGATCTATACGTCAGCTCTGGCGAGATCTCTGCCGACCAGGGCGACAGAGGTCAAGGTCCAGCCGGCGAAGATCAGGTCTATTCCTACCAGGAGGCCGATCGCCCAGTCGGCGCTGCTGGGGAGCTTGGCGAGGACGAGAATGCCGATCAGGAGGCCGGCCACACCGCTGAGGCCGACGAGGCCGGCGCCCTGTTGGCCGCGGTTGCCGAACGCCACGGCGATGCGGGTTATGCCCATAAAGAGGAAGTAGAGACCGAGGATGAGGGTCAGGGTGAGCGTGCCGCTATCGGGTTCGACGATCAGATAGATGCCGACGATCACCGTGAGGAAGGCCCAGATCAAACGGAGGATGACCGAGCCGATCGTGTGCGCGGTGAAGGCGCCTGCAATCAGAAACGCCCCGGCGATGATCAGGATCCAGCCGATGAATATCGCCGTCGCCACAGAGGCGACCGCGGGCACGACGATCGCCACACACCCGACCGAGATCGCCAGGATCCCGACCGCCATCAGCGCCTTCCAGCTCCGCCGCAACCCTTCGCGCACCTCCGGGTCCATCGAGACTCCAGCCATCTCCATGAGACGACACTAAGCCCCGGCCCGGACGCGATCAAGTCATTCGAACCCGCATATGATCGGCCTTTCTGGAGAACTCAAGGGGCGGGTTCGCCCCCTAGGTAACGCGGGAGGAAGCAGATGAAACCGATGGAGAGCTCAGGGGCGACGGACGAGCCACCGACCGAGCCGCTCAAACCGGCAAGCAGCAACGACAGTTGGAGCGACAGGGTCAAGGCGATCGGTGGCCTCGTCGCGGTTGGCGCCGGCGTGTTGGCGGTCGGCGTGATTGCGATCGTCGCGCTGATCGAGGGAACCGAAATCTCGGCGACGATCGCCAGTGCCGCCAGTGGCGTCATCGCGACGATCGTCGGCGCCTACTTCGGCGTCAAGGTGGGCACCGATCAGGGCAAGACCGCGATGGAGAATCAGAAAGTCGAAGCCGCAAAAGCTCAGGTGTTCGCCGCCCACCTCCCACCCGACCAGGCGAAGGACGTGATCGAGATGAGCAGGAAAGCCGCTGAAAACGCCCTCGGCAGATAGTCGGGAGGAAACGACGAGCTGGGGAGCCCGGACTCGAACCGGGATAACGGGCTCCAAAGGCCCGGGGCTTGCCATTAGCCGACTCCCCAGCGCGGGCCCAGCGTAGCGCTAGCTGACGGGCTCGCGCTCGGGGGGTAGCCGGCCGCCACGGTCGGTGCCGGCGATCAGCTCGTCGGGGGCCTTCTCCTCGGGGATGAAGCCCGACTTCATGCCGAAGTAGACCGCCTGGGGATGATGGGCGACGATCGCCACCGTCGACTGCTCGGGCATCACCGCGTAGCCGTCGGAGAGGGTCATGCCGATCTGCTCCAGGTCGAGCAGGCGCCAGACCTTCTCGTGCTCGGACTGATCCGGGCAGGCTGGGTAGCCCCAGGAGTAGCGGCGGCCCTGGTCGGGGTCGATTCCGAGCTGCGCCCGCACCTGCGCGTGCAGCCACTCGGCCAGGGACCGATCAGGATGACGGTGGAGAACTGGGAGGACTTTCAACGGAAGATCGGCCCCGGAATCCGC
>JASLJO010000128.1 GCA_030152505.1 Solirubrobacterales bacterium
CGGAGAAATCGTCTTCATGGGGGCGCCGGCGCCGCCGCTCTTGGGCAATGGGGCCTGGGACCTCATCGTCCTCGTCGAATACCCGAGCAGGCAGGCCTTCCTGGACATGATCGGCTCGCCCGCGTATCAGGCGATCGGCCATCTGCGCACGGAGGCACTGATTAGGGGCGAGCTGCATCCGATTGATCCGGCGCCGCCGGATCCTTAGGGGCGCTTTTCGACCAGGCGCGTCTCGCCGCC
Organism: Solirubrobacterales bacterium; assembly: GCA_030152505.1. Classification (GTDB taxonomy): domain Bacteria; phylum Actinomycetota; class Thermoleophilia; order Solirubrobacterales; family 70-9; genus VRUE01. The sequence continues at coordinate 241 of JASLJO010000128.1, forward strand.
GACGTCCACCCGGCCGTCGTCTCGCGGTGTACAGCGCATCACCGAGCCGCGGCCCTGGTGGATGACGAGCGGCCGGTCGAGATGCGCGCAGAGGGCAATGGCGGCAGAGCCGGTGGCCTCGTCCTCCGCGATCCCGGCCTCGGGGACGAAGGACCGTGCCCGGACGGTCCCGGCCGCCTCGTCTATCCAGGACCAGACGTAGGTATTGCCGCAGGCCTCGCTGCCGTCGAAGCCGTGCACCTTGGCCGGTGAGCTCAACTGGCCGAGCTCGAACGGTGGTGCCCACTCGGGCGGTGCGGCCACGTAGGTCTCCCCTCCAGCGTGGCGCACGGCGACTTCGCCCGCGGGTGGGCGCAGCGTCTCCGCCGGCGAGCCTTCTTGCGCCAGCAGCCAGGCGGTACCGACCGCCGGATGTCCGGCGAAGGCAAGCTCGACCTCGGGCGTGTAGATCCGCATCCGCCCCGAGGCGCGGTCGTCGACGAAGACCGTCTCGCTGAAGCCGAGCCTGGCCGCAACGCCCTGTCGCGTGCTTGCCGGCACCTCGTCACCGTCGAGGAAGACGCCGAGCGGATTGCCCCATTCGCCGTCATCGTTGACAAAGACGCGGAGGACGTGCAGTGTCGACATCAGCCGATCCTAGACTTGGCGCGATAATCGAGTTCTGCGTGTCCGTCCCCATCGATGAGAGGAGCTGAAGTGTCTGAGCGAAAGGCGAGGCGAGGTTGGGGGCGGCTCCTGCCACCCCTGTTGGTTGTGCTGGCGATCGGCGTCGCGGGGGTTGCCTGGGCGGGCTGCGGAGGCGGCGGCGACAGCAGCAGCAGCGAAGCACAGGAGCGGATCGAAAAGGGCGCCGAAGAAGCCAAGCAGGGGATCGAAAAGGCAAAGGAAGAAGTGAAGAAGGGCTTCAAGGAAGCCGAAGCAGAAGTGAAGAAGGGCGTCAAGGGCGGCTCCGCGGAAGCCCAGAAGGGCATTGAAAGGGGCCAAGAAGAAGCCCAGAAGGGCATCGAAAAGGGCAAGGAAGAAGCTCAGAAGGGCATCGAAGAAGCCGAAAAGCGCGCGCAGGAATACGCGCCCTAGGCCGGAACTGCCGGAACCGACTCTTCGGCTAGATCCTCGGCGAGAGCCCCGACGACGCGCGGGTCGAACTGACTGCCGCTGCTGCGGCGCAGCTCGGCCAGCGCCTCGCCCGGGCCAACCGGCCGGCGATGCAGTCGCGGCTCGGTCATCGCCGCGAAGGCAACGGCGACGGCGATCACCCGGGCGCCGAGCGGGATCGAGTCGCCCAGGAGCCCGTCTGGATAGCCGCTGCCGTCGAAGTGCTCGGCGCTGGAGCGCACCAGTCGGGCGACCTTGGCCAGACCGGGGGCCGCGGCGACGATCCTTGCGCCCTCAGCGGTGTGGCTGCGAACGATCGCCCGCTCGGCTTCGTCGAGTGCCTCCTTTTCCAGCACCAGGTCGGGGACCGCGAGCAGGCCGACCGCCTGAAGCTCGGCGGCGAGGGCAACATCATCGATTTCCTCACCGTCCAGGCCCAGGCGCCTTGCCAGCGAAATCGCCCGGTAGGTGGTGACTCGCAGGCGATCCCTGAGCTCCGGACGGCGGGCGTCGAGGGCCGCCATCAGCACGGCATGGGCTTGGCGCCTGGCAGATCGATGGCGGCGCTGCCGGTGGGTGGCGAGCCGCCTACCGGCCATCTGGAAGGCCGCCTCCGCGTCGGGCGCCTCGCCGGGAATCATCACCTCGCCGTAGGAGCGGCCGGTCAGCGCTTCGGGTTCCTCGCTTTGCGCACCCGTCGCCGCGAGCACGATCTCGCCGACCTCACGGTCGGCGACGGGGGCGAGCATGGCGAGCCTGCTCGCCGCAACCCTGTAGGCGATCCCACCGAGCGGCCCTGCCACGTCGAGGAGGCGGCGAGCGGCGCCTCGCAACACTTCGTCGCCGGCGCTGTATCCGAGGCGGTCGTTGTGTGCCTCCAGGCCCTCCAGCTCCAGCAGGACGAGGATCCAGCCCTCGCCCGGTGCGGCTGCGGCGGCGGCGATGTCGGTTTCGAGGCTGCGGCGGTTGCGCAGACTGGTGACGCTGTCGTTGACCGCGTCGCGGCGTTGCTGGGCCAGCAGTCGCGATTGGCGACGGTTGGTTTCCAGCATGCGCACGAAGATGGTGACGATCAATCCCAACGTCAACCAGAAGACGAGCGCCGGCACCCGCTGGTTGAGGTGGTCGTAGACCAGCAATGCGACGCTGACCAGCGCAAAGCCGATCGGCGCGATGACGGAACGCCATCCACTCGGCCCTACTACGGCGTTCCATGCGGCTCGAACCACGTACACGGCTTCCCTTATCGGCTGACGCGAGGCCGTAGATAAGAGTTGCCGGACGATTGGTCGAAGACGTCTAGCGCACCACGCAGTCGCGCGTCAGCGTGGTGACGATCTTCTTTCCGCCGGCGAACTCGAAGGTTCCCCGGGTGAAGGAGAAGATCGCCCCGGGGAAGCCCGAAGGTGCGGCGCAGCGGGCGCTGAGGAAGCTGTAGCGCCGACCGTGGTAGTTGTAACGGCGATCGAAGACGAGCGAGACGTTGGTGACGTAGCCGAGGTCAGAGGCGAGCCTCGGGACCCTGGCTGACAGCTCCGTGCCGAATTTGCCCTGCTTCGGATGGCGGACCGCAAACGGGAGCACGACGGTGACGTCGGCCGGCGTGGAGGCATAGATGTGAAGCAGGATCGCCGGCCCGCCGTCCACTCGACCGTTGAAGGCGAGCATCCGGCCGTGTACCGGGAACGGTTCGCGATCGGGAAGGGCGACATCGGCGGCAAACCCGCCGTGCCCAACGAGGGCGCCGCGACAGCGGGCGAGGGCCGCGGAAGAGCTGGTCGACTCGAGTTCGGCCGAACCGCAGACCGGCAGGCCCTTGGTCGTGATGCGCCCGTAGCGATTGACTCCGAAGGTGATCCGACGGAGCTGTGGCGGGCGGCTGCCATCGCCGGTCTTGATCGCGGTATCGAGATGAACGGTTACCGGGACGTCATGGTCCCGCGGCAGGGAGCGGGGCGCAAAGCCGCCGCCGAACTTGATGAAGAGGCCGTTGCCGCCGAAGATCTCACCATGCGCAACCGCGGCGCCGAATAGCACCGCGGTAACCACCAGCCCTGTGAGGGCAACGCGTTTCATACCCACCACTGAGATTCTATTCCGGCACCGAAGCGGTCCCGCGCAGGTTTGGTTAAGCCCGCGTTGCTCGGCTGGTACGCCGCCGACGCGGGAAAAAGCGCACCTACTCGCCCATCGCCTTGATCACCAGCCGCTTCGGCCGGCGGCCGTCGAACTCACAGTAGAAGACCTGCTGCCAGGGTCCGAGGTCGAGGCGACCGCCGGTGACCGGCACGATCGCCTGGTGGTGGACCAGGAGGTTCTTGAAATGGGCGTCACCGTTGTCCTCGCCGCCGCCGTGGTGGCGGTAGTCGCCGGGGTCGGGTAGCAGGTCGGAGGCAACGTCGTTCGCAGCCAGCTTCCAGCTCGGCGGCGCCACCTTGTCGAGCCACTCGATCACGTCCTCGTGCAGCCCCGGCTCGTCGTCGTTGACCCAGACCCCGGCGGTGATGTGCATGGCCGAGACCAACACCATTCCCTCGGCGATCCCCGCCTCGTCGACCGCCGCCTGCACCTCCTCGGTGATCCGGATCAGCTCCCGCCGCTCGGCGGTCTCGAAGGTCATGTAGGCCGTGTGTGACTTCATCGATCGTCAAGTGGCGTCTTTGCCGCCGCCTCGCGTCACCCGTTCGGCGCGTTGACGGGCTTCCTGTATCGCCTCGCGGGTGGTCGCAAGGGCCTCTTCTGAGGCGGCGGCGAGGCCCTCACTGGGCTTGCCGCCGACGATGTCGCGGAAGGCATTCTTGAAGCGCTCGGTGTGGCGGTCCGGCTTGAAGCGCTCCGCGGAGGTGGCCTGCTTCGCCGGGCGGCGCTCGCCGTAGCGGCGACGTGCCCAGGCCGAGTCGGGCTTACCGAGCCGGGCGGCCCCGTAGATCGCGATCGGGAAGACGAAGAAGCCGATCGTCCCGTGCAGGACGCGCTTCTTGGCGAAGCAGATCGCCACCAGGGCGAAGACGAACGCGGCGCCGAGGATGCTGACGATGGTCTGCTCGAAGGAGCTGGTGTCGAAGCTGAACGGGCTGAAGCCGAGCAGGATGAGCATCATCCCCGCCGCGGCGATCACGGTCGCGTCGATCGAGGCGCGACCCTCCTCGGCCCAGTAGACGTCGTCGAGGTAGACCCAGAGGGCGAACTCGTCGATCGTCAGGCCGGCGCCGATGCCGAAGAGGAAGGCGCAGATCTCGGTGTATGGGCTGTCGCCGAGGGCTGCCAGGCCGAGCGTGCCGGCGATCATCATCGTGACGATGCCGAAGACGAGGTGATGCACGTGAACGCCACCGTCGCTGACCACGCTTCCGGGCCACCAGGTCACCCGCGGGCTGCGCATCAGCCGGGTGCTCATGCGAATGAAGGCGAAGGAGAGGATGAAGCCGACGAGGACCAAGAAGAGTCCCTGTTTTTCGTTGGCGAGGATCTGGTCGTTCCAGTAGTCGCTGAAGATCGAGGCCGAGACCATCACGAGGGCGGAGTCGAGTGTAGACGCGGGCGGGCGCCCTCCTTGTCGCCGATCAGGTCGAGGGTGAGAAGGACCGCCGCGACCGCGTAGAAGGGCGTCAGCACGATGTTGGTCGCGGTGTCGGCCAGCCACTCGGCGGGCAGCGAATCGCCGAGCAGCGCGTGGGCACCCGCCGTCGCCAGATTGGTGAGGCCGTCACTGAAGAGCTCGATCGGCACCAGGACCATGAACACCAGCCAGAAGTGGCCACGGACGAGACGGATGCTGCGACGAAGCGCCGCGCGCACGCCGCGGTGCTCTATCTCGACGACTGGGGCGGCCAGCCCGAGGAAGACGAAGAGCAGTACGCCAGGAACGATCAGGGCGACGAAGCCGAGTGCCACCGCCACGCCGAAGATCAGGTCGATTGCGATCAGCGTCCGGTAGTTGACCATGCGGGCGACTTCGCGCACCGAGGGCGGGTTGCCGTCGTGGGGGTGCGTGAGCGCGATCGCCACCGCGCCCGTGTAGAAGACCTCGCCGAGCAAGCCGACCAGGACCAGCAACACAACGGCAACCACACCGCCGATGGCGATGAAGCCGCTCCCGGCGGTGAGTGAGGTCGCTTCGACCTCGACCGGAATCGCGTGGACCAGCCCCAGCGGCACGAAGACGAAGAAGGCGAGCGGCAGCAGGGAGCGCGCCCAGGCGAAATACGTGCGCCAGATGCGCAGATAGAGCGAGAGGACCGTCACCGACGTCGTCCCGAGGGGCGGCGGCCGCGCGCCTCGAGCTTCGACTGCGAGGATTGCGAGGCTGGCACCTTCTTCACCTCGCGCAGGTCGGGCACGAGCAGTTCTTCGGCGCAGCGCCGGTGCCAGTGGTGGTGTTCGGTTCCGCCCAGCCTCAGTACGTATTGGACGACCGTGTGCTCGCTGCCGATCGGGATGTCTCCGTGGCAGCCGGGGCAGCGGTAGAGCTTCTGGCCGAAGCTGCGGATCAGCCAGACCTCGTTGCCTTCGTCGTCGTAGCCCCGCAGGCTCCAGCGCTTGCTGGGCAGCCCGCCGCCGCTCATCGCTTCGAGAGCCAGGCGAAGCCGGCCGCCATCGCCACGTTGGCGACCCCGGCGAGGCGCAGGCCGAGCCTGGCGCCGGGACGGTTGAGCGCGGGAGACTCAGCCCAGAGGGCGTCGGTGGCGATCTCGGTGCCGCGCAGCCAGGCCAGCGCCCACCAGTCGCGCTGTTCTCCGCGACGCTCAGCGAGCGCGTGGGCGGCGGCGAAGGTGAGCCAGATCGGCCCGCAGCGGCGGAACAGGTGCGTTGCGTCGGGTGAGGGCTCGTCGTGTCCCAGTACCCGCAGGGTCGCCTGCGGCGCCGCGATCGCCGCCGATCCGAGCAGCAGATCGAAGGCGATCATGTTGCGGTTGGTGATGCGGAGCGCCTGCTCGAGGGTCATTTCGACTCCCATCCAACCAGATCGGAAGGGAAAGCATGCGGACCGGCGAAATGGACGGCCGTGACCAAGACCGCAACGAAATCACCTCAACTCAAGAGCCTTTCCGAGTACATCCAGGAGCGCTTCGACGAGTTCTCGCGCTCGCAGAAAGACGTCGCCCGCTACATCGTCGACCATCTCGACGAGGCAGCCTTCCTCACTGCCGAGGAGCTGGCCAGGAGAGCGAGCACCTCGTCATCGACGGTGGTGCGCTTCTCCCAGGCCCTCGGCTTCGAGGGCTATCCCGAGCTTCAGCAGGCGGCGATCGAGGAGTATCGCAGCGCAACCGTCTCCGGCAGCGGTCCCAGTGCCGGTGGCGCCGCGCTCTTCTCCTTCGATCACTCCGAGCTCGAGGGCTCACTCAGCGCCGACTACTCGAACCTGGAGGAAACCGCGCGCAACCTCACCCGCGAGCAGGTCGACGGCGCCGTTGCGGCGCTCGCCGAGGCACAGCGGGTGGTGATCGTCGGCGTCGACCAGATGGCCTTCTTCGCCAGCTACTTCCGTCACATCCTCAGTCTGCTCGACATCCGCGCCGAAATCGTCGCCAGCACCGGTGGAGAGTCGCTCCAGCGCCTCGGCCGGATCGACGAGGAGACGCTCGTGATCGTGCTCTCCTGTGGCCGCGCCCACCCGCTCCTGTTGCGGGCGATGAAGCTCGCCGTGCACCGGCGCGCCCGTACGTTGGCGATCTCCGACGCCTCGATGTCGGAGGTCGGAGAGCATGCCGAACAGACGCTCTACTTCTCATCGAACAGCCCTTCATTCGCTCGCTCCAACACGGCGTTGATGGCGCTCGTGCAGGGGCTGGCTCACGGTTTGTATGCCCGCGACGAAGCGGCGCACAAAGACCGCATCCGGGCCTACAAACTTAAGTAAGGCACCGCCCCCGTAATATTGCGTTCGTGACCGAGCGCGCGACTTTCAGGGTCAAGACCGGCCTCGCCGAGATGCTCAAGGGCGGGGTGATCATGGACGTGGTCACGCCCGAGGAGGCGCGGATCGCCGAGGCCGCGGGGGCCTGCGCGGTGATGGCGCTGGAGCGCGTGCCGGCCGACATCCGCCGCGACGGCGGCGTCGCCCGCATGTCCGATCCAGCCATGATCAAGGGGATCCAGGAGGCGGTGACGATCCCGGTGATGGCCAAGGCGCGGATCGGCCACCTTGCCGAGGCCCAGGTCCTACAGGCGCTCGAGGTCGACTACATCGACGAGTCGGAGGTCCTGACTCCGGCCGACGAGCGCAACCACATCGACAAGCTCGCTTTCGAGGTTCCCTTCGTCTGCGGTGCCACCAATCTCGGCGAGGCGCTGCGGCGGATCGGCGAGGGGGCGGCGATGATCCGTTCCAAGGGCGAGGCCGGCACCGGCAACGTGGTCGAGGCCGTGCGCCACATGCGCTAGATCACCGACTGCATGATCCAGCTCTCATCCTTGCGCGGCGAGCAGCTCGCCGGCGCCGCCAATCAGCTCCGGGCGCCCCTGGACGTCGTCCAGGACGTCGCCGAGCGGGGCTGGC
>JASLJO010000190.1 GCA_030152505.1 Solirubrobacterales bacterium
TGAAGATCGTCGGCAAGCCGATCGAGCAGCTGCGCGTGCTGGTGGTCGGCCTCGGCGCCGCGGGAGTGGCGGTGACCAAGATGATGCTCGCCTCCGGGGTGACCCACGTTGTGGGCTGCGACCGCCAGGGGGCCCTCTCCACCGAGCGCGCCGACTACCAGTCAGGCGAGATGAGTGCGATCAAGCGCTGGTACGCCGAGAACTCGAACCCGGAGAAGCTCAGCGGCCAACCGGACGACGTGCTCGAGGGCATGGACCTCTTCATCGGCCTCTCCGGGCCGGGGATCGTCTCGGCCGAGGCGCTGGAGAAGATGAATGACGATGCGATCGTCTTCGCCATGGCCAACCCGAACCCCGAGGTGATGCCGGAGGATGCCGCGCCCTACGTGCGGATCATGGCCACCGGCCGCTCGGACTACCCGAACCAAATCAACAACGTGCTCTGCTTCCCCGGCATCTTCCGCGGCGCGCTCGACGCCGGCTCGCCCAACATCACCGAGGAGATGAAGCTGGCCGCCGCCCGTGGCATCGCGGAGGTGGTCACCGAGGACGACCTGTCGGAGGACTACATCATCCCCAGCGTCTTCAACCGTGATGTGGCACCGATGGTCGCCAAGGCCGTTGTCGAGGAGGCCAAGCGCGAGGGCCTCGCCCGCTTCAGCGAGGAGACCGGCACCTTCTCCACGGTGGAGGTCGGCTAGCCGGTGCGGGTCCTCGTCAGCGGAGCGAGCGGCTTCATCGGCTCGGCGCTGTGCGACACGCTGCTCGGCCGCGGCGACACCGTTATCGGCCTCTCGCGCGATCCGCAGCGGGCCCGCGGCACGAACCCGAGTGTCATCTGGCATGCCTGGGAGCCGACCCTCGAACGGCCTCCGGCAGCCGCCTTCGAGAACGTCGACGGAGTGGTCAACCTCGAGGGCGAGAAGATCAACCAGCGTTGGAGCGACGACGCCAAGCGGCGGATCGTGGAAAGCCGCCGTACGGGCACCCGCAACCTGATCGCCGCGATCGCCGGGCTGGAGCGCAAGCCCGGGGTCCTGGTGAACCAGTCGGCGATCGGCTTCTACGGCGACCGCGGCGAGGCGATGGTCGACGAGTCAGCCGAGTCCGGCGAGGGCTTCGATGCCGAGGTCGTGCGCGAGTGGGAGGACGCGGCACGCGAGGTGGAATCGGTTGGGGTGCGCCTCGTCATCGTCCGCACCGGCCACGTGCTCGACCCGCGCGGCGGCCTGCTGGGCGAGCTGCTGACCCCGTTCAAGCTCGGCGTCGGCGGTCCGATCGCCGGCGGCCGCCAGTACATGTCCTGGATCCACATCGACGACGAGGTCGGGATCCTGCTCTGGGCGCTTGACAATGAGAAGGTGAGCGGCACGGTCAACTCGACCGCGCCCAACCCCGTCACCAACCGCGAGTTCGCGCACGCGATCGGACGGGCGCTGGGCCGGCCCGCGTCGGTGCCCGTGCCGGGCTTCGTCCTCGATCTCAAATTCGGCTCGGAGTTCGGCAGGGTGCTCAGAGGCGGGCAAAGAGTCATACCTCGTAGAGCACTCGACCTCGGCTACAAGTTTCGATATGCCAACATCGATGCGGCGATGAAGAACCTGCTGTAGGGAGAGAGTCGTGGGCATCCCCCTGCGGAAGCCCGCATAGAGAGGGAGGGACGGGTGTACCCCCCGTAAGCCCGCATAGAAACGGCCTTACGGGAGTTTGGCGGGAAGTGCTCCAATGCTTCCGGAGGGGTACACCCGTCCCTCCCTCGTTGTCAGCTCAGCTGGTCGAGGACGGAGGCTCGCAGGCTGCCGCTCCTACCGCTGGCCTGTTCCACAGCTTGTAAGAGCTGGGACATCGCGGTTGCTCCAGAGCTGGTCTGGAGCTGGGCGATGGCGGCTTCTTCCAGGATGGTCTGGGCGAAGCGGGACGCGGCCCTGCTCGGTTCGCCGATGTAAGCGATCGAGCTTGAGTCCTCCGTGGCGCGTCTGGCATTGGCCCCGATCGTGGCCAGCTTCAGCTGCCCGCCACGTTCCGAGCTCGGCAAGCAGACGACGCGAACGCGCACGTCCCCAGCTTCCCCACCGTGTCTGGCCAGCTCCCGCTTCGCTTCCGCGCAGAGAGGCCCGGCCACGTACGCCGTAACCGTCGCCCCCGCGGCAACCCCATTGCTTTCCCCGCAGCCGGCCACAGCTATCAGCAGGACAACCAAAGCAGCGAGGACAGCTCTGTGCAGACGCCGGGAGCGACGGGGGTCCCCCCGAAGGAAGCATTGGAGCACTTCCCGGCAAGCGCCCTTAAGGCCGTATCTATGCGGGCTTCCGCAGGGGGGACCCCCGTCGCTCCCCCCACGCCTACCCAAAGAAAACCTCAGCCTCTTCGTACAGCTCCTTCGGCACCGTCTTCAGCTCCGCCGTCGCCTCGCTGATCTGCACAAGCTCAATATTGGTGCCCCGCAGCGCGGTCATCATGCCCCAGCTGCCGCTGTGGACGGCATCGATCGCGTGCAGCCCGAAGCGAGTTGCGAGGACGCGATCGAAGCCCGTCGGCGTGCCGCCGCGTTGGATGTGGCCGAGCACGGTGGCCCGCGTCTCCTTGCCCGTCTTCTCCTCGATCTGGCGCTCAAGCCAGTGGGCGATGCCGCCGAGGCGGACGTGGCCGAAGGCATCGAGCCCTTTGTCCTGCGTCTCGGGGATGCCGCCCACGGGCTGCGCGCCCTCGGAGACGACGACGATCGGTGCGAAGCGCGCCTCGAGCCGCCGCCCGACCAGCTCGCAGACCTGCTCGAGGTCGAAGGGCTGCTCCGGGATGAGAATGACGTTGGCGCCGCCGGCGAGACCAGCGTGAAAGGCGATCCAGCCGGCGTGGCGGCCCATCACCTCGACGATCAGCACCCGATGGTGGCTGTCGGCGGTCGTGTGGAGGCGGTCAATCGCCTCCATCGCAATGTTCACCGCGGTGTCGAAGCCGAAGGTGTAGTCGGTGGCACCCAGGTCGTTGTCGATCGTCTTCGGCACCCCGACCACGTTCACCCCGTGCTCGGCATGGAGGCGGGCGGCCACCCCCAGCGTGTCCTCACCGCCGATCGCGATCAGCCCGTCGACCCCTTCGCTCGCCAGGTTGGCGACTATCCGCTCGGCGCCGCCGTCCTGCTTGAACGGATTGGTCCGCGAGGAGCCGAGGATCGTACCGCCGCGGGGCAGGATGCCACGCACCTCGGGCACGCCGAGCGGACCGCCGTCACGGTCGAGCGGACCGTGCCAACCGTCGCGGTAGCCGACGAACTCGTGATCGAGGTGCTCGGCCCCTTTGCGGACGATCGCCCGGATCACCGCGTTCAGTCCGGGACAGTCGCCTCCGCCGGTGAGCACGCCGATCCGCATCGACGCAGCTTAGAAAAGCTGGCCAGCCGGGGCGCGGCGCGCTAGGTTGGACGAAACCGAAGGGAGCTGGCGATGAGTGACGAGGTCGACCTGAAGGCGGTCAAAGAGGTTCAGCAGAAGACCTGGGCGGACGGTGATTTCTCGATGGTCGCCAGCCTGGTCATGGGCGCCGCCGAAGGGCTCGCCGAGGCCCTGGAGATCGTGCCGGACGAGCGGGTGCTGGACGTCGCCTGTGGCAGCGGCAACGGCGCGATCGCCGCGGCGCGGCGGTCATGGGGCAACGTGGTCGGCGCCGACTACGTGCCGGCACTGCTGGAGCGGGGCCGTGAACGCGCCGCCGCCGAGCGGCTCGATGTCGAGTTCGTCGAGGGCGACGCCGAGAGCCTTCCTTTCGACGACGCGGAGTTCGACGTCGTGATGTCGATCTTCGGCGCGATGTTCGCGCCGAACCAGAAGCAGACCGCGGCCGAGCTCCTGCGAGCCTGCAAGCCGGGTGGCCGGATCGGCATGGCCAACTGGGTGCCTGACAGCGGCATCGGCCAGATGTTCATGACGGTCGCCAAGCACGCGCCGCCCCCACCGGGCGTGCAGCCGCCATTGCTCTGGGGCACGGAGGATCACCTGCGCGAGCTGTTCGGCGACGGCGTCTCCGACCTGCAGACCGAGCGCAGGGCCTCGCGGCAGACCTTTCGCTCGGTCGATCACTGGCTGGACTTCTTCCGCACCTACTTCGGCCCAACCAAGGTGGCATTCGAGCGAGTGGGACCGGATGGCGAGGCCGCGCTCGAGGCGGATCTGCGTGCCCTCCTCGAGCAGTCCAACACGGCCGGCGAGCGAGCGCTGGTGCTCGAACCGGAATACCTGCAGGTCGTCGCTACCCGGGCCTGAAGGCGCGGATCGTCGCGCCGATCAGCAGGACGCTGAAGAAGATCAGGCCTGCTACGCCGCCGCCCTGGCCAAGCCAGGCGTAGACGATCGTGGTGGCGGCGAGCGCCGAGAAGAGGCTGACGACCATTCCCATGCGGCGGGAATCCTATTAGAAGGCGCGGTCTACGAGGCGAGCTCAGCGCGTGCGTCCAGCAGAAAGCCCGAGACCGCCTCGGCGGCGGCCTCGGCCGAGCCCGCCTCTCCGGCTGCACGGACCAGGCGGCTGCCGACGATCACGCCGTCGGCCACCCGTCCCACCTCCCCCACCTGCTCGGGCGTGCCGATGCCGAAGCCGACCGCGACCGGCAGCGCGGCGTCCGCCTTGGTCGCGCCGACCAGGTCGGTCAGGCCGGGAGGAAGCTGTTGGCGCTCCCCCGTCGTTCCCACGGTCGAGACGATGTAGACGAAGCCCTGGGCTGCGGCGCAGATGCGGGCGCGGCGCTCCGGCGGCGTGGTCGGCGCAAGCAGCGGCACGAGGGCAAGGCCCGCATCGGAGAGGGCCGCGCGCGCCTCGGCGGCTTCCTCCAGCGGCAGGTCAGGCACGATCGCGCCGGCGGCGCCGGCGGCCGCGGCACGGCGGGAGAACGCGGCGACTCCGCCATGGGCGAGAACCATGTTCGAGTAGACCATCAGCACGACGGGGACCCGTGCCGAGACCGATTCGCAGACCTCCAGCGCGGTCTCGAAGGTGGCGCCTGCGGCGAGTGCCGCCGTCGCCGCGGCATGGATCGTCGGCCCGTCGGCCAGCGGATCCGAGAACGGCACCCCCAGCTCGATCAGATCCGCCCCAGAATCCACGTACGCGGCGGCTACCGCCAACGAGGACTCCCGATCGGGAAACCCGGCCATCAGGTAAGGCATCAACGCGGCCCGCCCCTCGCTTCGCGCCGTCTCGAAGGCCGCCTCGATCGAGCTCACGTGGCGGTTCGCTCCACGTACTCCGACATGTCCTTGTCGCCGCGGCCGCTGAGACACACGATGTCGTACCCGTCGCCGCCGCCGTTGTCGAGTAGCCAGGCGATCGCGTGCGCGGACTCCAGCGCCGGGATGATCCCCTCCAGCCGGGCCAACTCGGAGAAGGCGGCGAGCGCCGCTGCGTCAGTGACGGCGGCGTAGGTGGCGCGACCGCTGTCACGCAGATGGGCGTGCTCGGGGCCGACACCGGGATAGTCGAGGCCGGCGGAGACCGAGTGCGCCTCGAGGATCTGCCCCTCTTCGTCGGCGATCACCGCCGAGAGGGAGCCGTGCAGGACGCCGGTGCCGCCGGCGCCGAGCGAGGCGCCGTGGCGACCGCTGTCGAGCCCCTCCCCCGCCGCCTCGACGCCGATCAGCGCCACCTCGGTGTCGTCGATGAATGGAGTGAAGATGCCGATCGAGTTGGAGCCACCGCCGACGCAGGCGATCACCCGAGACGGCAGCGCACCCTCGCTGGCGAGCGCCTGCTGACGCGCCTCCTCGCCGATCACCCGCTGCAGGTCACGGACCAGTGCCGGGAACGGCGCCGGCCCGACGGCCGAGCCGATCACATAGTGGGTGGTCTCGACGTTGGCGACCCAGTCGCGGATCGCGGCGCTGACCGCCTCCTTGAGGGTACGGGCGCCGGCGTCGACCGGGGCGACCTCGGCGCCGAGCAGCTTCATCCGCTCGACGTTGGGCGCCTGGCGGCGGATGTCCTCGGTCCCCATGTAGACGACGCACTCGAGCCCGAGCAGTGCGCAGGCGGTTGCGGTGGCCACGCCGTGCTGGCCGGCGCCGGTCTCGGCGATGATCCGCGGCTTGCCCATGCGCTGCGCCAGCAGCACCTGGCCGACGGCGTTGTTGATCTTGTGGGCGCCCGTGTGGCAGAGATCCTCGCGCTTGAGGTAGACCTTCCGCCCCGCCTTCTCGGAGAGGCGCTCGGCCAGGTAGAGCGGGGTCGGCCGGCCGACGAAGTCGCGGCGCAGCGAGGCGAGGCGCACGCGGAAGTCCTCGTCGCCATCCGCCTGTGCCCAGGCCTCGGCGAGCTCGTCTAGCGCCGGGATCAGGGTCTCTGGGACATAGCGGCCACCGTAGGGGCCGAACCTCTCTTCGACGGTCGTCATCCCGCGGTAACGCTAGCGACACCGGCCGCCTCGAAGAAGGCGGTCATTGCCGCGTGGTCCTTGCGGCCCGGCTCGGCCTCGACCCCGCTGGCGACGTCGACCGCGTACGGGTGGGTGGCAGCGATCGCGTCGGCGACGTTCTCCGGTCGCAAGCCGCCGGCGACGATCGCCGGAACCTCGGAGCGCCGCTCAGCCAGCAACCCCCAGTCGAAGCTCTCGCCGGTCCCGCCCCAGAGGCTCGCCGTGCGCTTGTCGAAGAGATGAAGGTCAGTCCGAAACGCCTCGGCGGAGTGGATGTCGGCGGCACTGGAAACGTGAATCGCCTTGATCACCTTGACTCCCGTTTTCCGCGCCACCTCCGCGCAAAACGAGGGCCCCTCTTCTCCGTTGAGCTGAACCATCGTCAACCCCTCATCCTCAACAGCCTTCGCAACCTCGTCCAACTCGGGATTCACAAAGACCCCGACCACCTCGCACTTGCGCCGGAAGGCAGCGGCAATCCGCACAGCTTCAGCATTCTCGACGGCACGGGGGCTCTCGGCAAAGTGGATGAGCCCAATCCCCCAAGCTCCAAGCCTCACAGCCTCGGCTGCGTCATCGAGATTCGTGATCCCACAGATCTTGACCCGCATCAGCTAAGCGTACGCGAGAGGGCCAGGCGCCCCTTGGAAGCCCTGGAAAGGCGAGGAAGGGTGGAGGTCCCCCGGAAGGAAGCATTGGAGCACTTCCCGGCAAGCTCCCGTAAGACCGTGTCTATGCGGGCTTCCGGAGGGGGACCTCCACCCTTCCTCTACCGCGACGGCACTTCTTCAACCGACGCAGGCCTGACCCCGAGAGTCACCGTGATCGTCTTGGTCTTGCCGTCGCGGTCGATCGTCAATTCCATCTTGTCCCCGGGAGAAGCCGCGTTGACCGCGTTGACCACTTCTTCCATGTCGTCGATCTTCTTGCCGTCGACCGCTGTGATCACGTCGCCGCCGAGCCTGAGGTTGGCGCCTTCGATCGTCGCCGAGGTGTCGCCACCCTCGAGGCCAGCTTCGTCGGCCGGTCCGCCCTTGACGACTTCGTTGACGAGCACCCCCGCGGACTCGGACAGCTTCAGCGCCTTGGCCAGGGCGGGCGTGACGCTGCCGCCACTGATGCCCAGGTAGGCGTGCCTGACTTCGCCGTGGGCCTCGATCTGTGCGACGACTTCGCGCGCCGTGTTGATCGGCACGGCGAAGCCAATGCCGACGTTGCCACCACTGCCACCGCCGGTCTGGATCTGGGAGTTGATCCCGATCACCCTGCCTTCGCTGTCGATCAGCGGGCCGCCGGAGTTGCCCGGGTTGATCGCCGCATCGGTCTGGATCACGTGCGAGATCGAGAAGCCGTCGGGCGCCTGGATCTGGCGCTGAATCGCGGAGACGATGCCGCTGGTCACGGTGCGGTCGAGACCGAACGGGTTGCCTATGGCGATCACCGGTTCGCCCACCGCGACCTTTGACGAATCGCCGAGGGCGAGTGGGTGGAGGTTGTCTTCGGGCGCGTTCACCTTGAGAAGAGCAACGTCAGTCGCTGGGTCGGTGCCAACCACTTCGGCCGTGTAGGTGGTGTCGGAAGCACCGAGTTTGACTTCCACCTTGTCGGCGTTTTCGACCACGTGGTTGTTGGTGACGATGTGTCCCTCGGTGTCGATCAGGAAGCCCGAGCCGGTCGCCGTGCCGCCGCCGCCTTCGGGCTGGCCGAATGGGCTCAGCGAGGGCGATTCTTCCGGCTTCAGCTCGGCCGAGATGAAGGCAACTCCCTGCCCGTCGCGGCGATAGATCTGGTTGACCAGGTTGGTGTTGCCTCCTTCCTTCGTCTCCACCGGCGCCGCCAGCGGTTCGGCGACAGTGACCGTCCTGTCGCCGCCGTCGGAGTGGATCCAGCCGGCGGAGATCGCCACCCAGCCGAAGGCGGCGACGACGATGCCACCCAGCAGTGCCGAGCCGAAGGAGCCTTTGAGTGGTCGCCTCATCAACAGGCGATGATGCAGATGGTCTTCAAAGTTCTCCTAAAAATGCGCCCGGCGTCCAGGCGGCTACGGCAGGTGGTGCTCGCGCGTGCCTTCGTCGGCGCCGGTCAGCTCGCGGGTCAGCGCCTCGGGGTCGGCGGCACTCATCAGCGCCGAGCCAATCAACACCGCGTCGACACCCACCCGCTCCAGCTCGTGCAGCTCGGCGCGGGCTGAGATGCCGCTCTCCGCCACGACCGTCTTACCCGCCGGCACGTCGGGCATCAGCTCATAGGTGGTGGCGACGTCGACCGTGCCGTCATCGAGGTTGCGGTTGTTGATCCCGATCACGTCGGCGTCGAACCGCAGCGCCCGCTCCAGCTCCTCCCCGTCGTGCACCTCGATCAGGCAATCGAGGTCGAGGCCGCGCGCCGTCTCGTACATCTCTCGGAGCTCGGCGTCGTCCAACGCCCTGACGATCAGCAGCACGGCGTCGGCGCCGTTCACCGCGGCCTCGAACAGCTGATATGGGTCAACGATGAAGTCCTTGCGCAGGATCGGCAGGCTGGAGGCAGCGCGCGCCGCGCGCAGGTCCCCGAGCGAGCCGCCGAAATGGCGCTCATCGGTGAGCACCGAGAGCGCCGCCGCACCGCCACTCTCATACACGCCAACCTGCTCGGCGACGCTGGCCGCGGAGGAGATCTCACCGGCGCTGGGAGAGCGGCGCTTGAACTCGGCAATGACCGAAAGTCCCGGGCGGACCAGCGCCTCGCTGAAGGGGCGATCGTCGCCGCGGCCTGGCAGGCTGGACTCGAGGTCCGCCTGGGGCACCTCGGCACGCCGCTCCTCCACTCCTTCGCGCGCCGCCACGATCAGCTGCTCGATCATTCCCACGAGAGAGACGAAGCCTAGACGGCGAGAGCGCCGGTTGCTGCAATCAGGCGATCGAGCAACTCGCGGGCCGCACCGCTGTCGATCGCCTCGCCAGCCTTCTCGACCCCCTCACCAAGACCGCCGGCAAGCCCGCCGACGTAGATCGCCGCACCGGCGTTGAGCAGAACCAGGTCGCGGCGTGGACCGTCCCCGCCGTCCAGAATGGCGCGCGAGGCGGCGGCGTTTTCCTCGGGGCTGCCGCCGGCGACCTGATCCAGGTCAGCGGCGCCCAGGCCGAATTCGCCAGGCTCGACGAACCACTCCTCGGTTCGGCCCTCGGCGACCTCGATCACCCGCGTGCGGGCGGAGATCGAGAGCTCGTCCAAGCCATCATCAGCAGCGACGACCATCGCCCGCACGCTGCCCAGGCCGACCAGCGCCTCGGCGATCGTCTCCTGGTAGTGGCGGTCGGAGACGCCGAGAAGCTGGCGCTCCGCCCCGGCGGGGTTGGTCAACGGTCCGAGGAAGTTGAAGATCGTGCGCACGCCGAGCGCCTTGCGCACTGGGACCACATGGGCCATCGCCGCGTGGTGCCGGGGGGCGAACATGAAGCCGAAGCCAAGCTCATCGATGCACTCGCCAACCTGCTGGGGACTGAGCTCGATGTTCACGCCGAGCGCCTCCAGCAGGTCGGCGGCCCCGCAACGACTGGTGTAGGAGCGGTTGCCGTGCTTGGCGACAGCGCATCCGGCCGCAGAGGCGACGAGGGCCGCCATGGTCGACACGTTGAAGGTCGACGGCCCACCCCCCGTGCCGGCGGTGTCGACCAGGTCTTCGCGCGAGGTCTCGACCGGCGCCGCGAGCGAGCGCATCGTCCGCGCCAGGCCGACCAGCTCCGGCACGGTCTCGCCCTTGGCGCGTAGGGCGATCAAGAAGGCTCCCGTCTGCACCTCGTCGCTGCGGCCCTCCATGATCTCGGCCAGTACGGCGGCGGCGTGGTCCGCCGTCAGGTGGTCCCCCTTGCAGACGGCGTCGATCGCCCGGGTGACGACATCGTTAGGCATCCCCACCCCCCTGGAGGAAGTTGGCGAGCAGGTGCTTGCCCTGCGGGGTCAGCACGGACTCGGGGTGGAACTGGACGCCCTCGGCGGGCAGAGCGCGGTGGCGGGCGCCCATCACGACGTCGCCCAGGCTGGCGCTCAGCTCGAGCTCTTCGGGCAGGTCTGGGTCCGCGACGAGTGAGTGGTAGCGACCGGCGACGAGCGGTGTGGGCAGGCCGGCGTAGATCGCCTTGCCGTCGTGCTCGACCTCGGCGTCCTTGCCGTGGATCGGCTCGCCCTGCACGGTGCGCCCGCCGAAGGCCTCGACCAGCGACTGGTGGCCAAGGCAGACGCCGAGCACCGGCGTGCCCGCCTCGGCGAAGGCCCGAATCGCCTCGACCGAGATGCCGGCCTCGGTGGGGGTGCAGGGACCCGGCGAGACGACGAGCCGGTCGGCGCCGCGCTCGAGCAGCTCGGGGACCTCGGCGCGGTCGTTGCGCACGACCTCGATCTCCGCCCCCAGCTCGCCCAGGTACTGGACCAGGTTGTAGGTGAAGCTGTCGTAGTTATCGATGACGAGTACGCGCATGATCACGGCCAATCCGGTTGCTCGCAGGCCAGCTCGACCGCCCGGAAGACCGCCTTGGCCTTGTTGACGGACTCGTTGTACTCGTAGGCGGGCTTGGCGTCGGCGACGGTGCCGCCGCCCGCCTGTACGTGTACCTCGCCGTCCTTGATCACCACGGTACGGATGTGGATCGCGGTGTCGAGGTCGCCGTTCCAGGAGAGGTAACCGATCGCGCCACCGTAGGAGCAGCGCTTGACCGGCTCGAGCTCGTCGATGATCTGCATCGCCCGCACCTTGGGCGCGCCGGAGAGCGTGCCGGCCGGCAGCGCCGAGCGCAGCACGTCCATGGCGCCGACGTCCTCGCGCAGCGTCCCGGAGACCTGGCTGACGATGTGGAGGACGTGCGAGTAGGTCTCGACCACCATCAGCTCGTCGACCTTCACCGAGCCGTACTCGCAGACGCGGCCGAGGTCGTTACGGCCGAGGTCGACCAGCATCACGTGCTCGGCCCGCTCCTTGGGGTCGTTGACGAGGCGCTCGGCGAGGCGGCGGTCCTCCTCCTCGTCGCCACCGCGCGGGTAGGTGCCGGCGATCGGCCGCGTCTCCACCCGCCGGCCCTGGACCTTGACGAGTGGCTCGGGCGAGGCGCCGGCGATCTGGAAGTCGCCGAACTCGAGGAAGTACATGTAGGGAGAGGGGTTGACCGCGCGCAGGCCGCGGTACACGGAGAACGCCTCGACCGGGGCGGGGGCCGAGAAGCGCTGCGAGGGCACGACCTGGAAGGCGTCGCCGGCGTGCACGTAGGAGACGATCCGCTCGACCGCAGCTTCGAACTCCTCGCGCTCCATGTTGGAGACGAAGCGCGGCGGCTCGACGACCGTGGCCCGCTCCGGCACCGGCACGGGGCCGCGCAAACGCTGCCGCACTTCGCCGATCGTCGCCACGGCGCGCTCGTAGGCGGCGTCGACACCGCCCTCGTCGTCGGCGAAGGCGCAGGACATGATCGTCAGCTCGTGGCGCAGGTGGTCGAAGACGAGCAGGACGTCGGTGATCATCAGCGCCATGTCCGGGAGGCCGAGCGGGTCGGGGTTGGGGTCGCCCAGGGGCTCGACCGTGCGCACCAGGTCGTAGCCGAAGAAGCCGACGGCGCCGCCGGCGAAGGGTGGCAGACCCTCGATCGGGGCAAGCCGGAACCGGGCCAGGGTCGCCGCGACGGCGGCGTAGGGGTCGGGCGCTTGGCGCTTCTCCCCGCTGCTGTCGCTCAGCGTGCCTTCATTCCAGCGCAGCACCGAACGCGGCCTGATGCCGACGAAGGAGTAGCGCCCGACCTGACCCTGCTCCGCCGACTCGAGCAGGAAGCACGGCGCCCCCTCGGGCTCGCCGGCGCGCAGCTTGAGGAAGGCCGACACGGGCGTCTCGCTGTCATCGACGAAGCGTGTCCGCACCGGGATGACGTTGTCCTCGGCGGCAAGGGCCCGCGCCCCGTCGAGGCTCGGCTCCACGCGCAGCTCCGCCGTGTCAGCCACGACGGCCATTGAGGACCTCCATCACGGCTGCCTGGGACACCTCGCGCGAGGCCAGCAGCACACTCAGGTGGTAGAGCAGGTCCGCCGCCTCCTCGGCGACGCGCCCGTCGCTCTCCTCGCGCGCGGCCCGCACGACCTCCTCCGCCTCCTCCTCGACCTTCTCGCCGATCAGGCTCGGATCATCGAGCAGCTTCACCGTGTAGCTGCCCTCGGGCCGCTCCGCCATGCGACTGCGCAGCGTGCGCTGCAGCGCTGCCAAGGCCTCATGGGCGACCGGCAGGGGCTCCTCACCGTCCAGCTCACGGTAGAAGCACGAGCGCTCGCCGGTGTGACAGGCAGGCCCAGTCGGCTCGACCAGCGCGACGATCGCGTCACCATCGCAGTCGTAGCGCAGCTGCACCAGCTTCATCACGTGCCCGGACTCTTCGCCTTTGCGCCAGATCTTCCCCCGGGAGCGACTGAAGAAGTGAACCTCACCCGTATCGATCGTCAGCTGCAAGGCCTCCTCATTCGCATAAGCAAGCGTCAGCACCTCGCCGCTCTCAGCGTCCTGCGCCACCACGGGGACAAGTCCCCGTTCGTCGAATGTCAGCTCATCGAACATCGGGTCAATCGTATGGCAGCCGCGTGAGGAGGCGATGGGGGTGCCCTCGAACGGGCGGATACTCAAATCGTCGGTCCAATTGGACCGACGATTGTCCGGGCGAGGGCACCCCCATCGCCTCCCCTGCCCCGCGCCTCACTCGATCCCAAGCCGATCGAGCAGCCCCTCGTCCCGTCGCCAGCGGCTGCGCACGCGGACCTGCAGGTCGAGGTGCACCTTCGCCCCCAGCTCGGCTTCGAGTGAGCGGCGGGCGGCGGCGCCGACCTCGCCCACCTTGGCGCCCCCCTTGCCGATCAAGATGCCCTTCTGCGACTCGGTCTCGGTCCAGATCTCAGCCTGGACGACGATCAGGCCGTCCTCGCGCGTCATGACGTCCTTCACCTGGACCTCGACGGAGTGCGGGATCTCCTCACGGGTGCGGTTGAGCACCTGCTCGCGGACCAGCTCGGCCAGCATCGTCTCGCCCGGTTGGTCGCTGTGGTCCTCGGGCGGGTAGAGGAACTCGCCCTCGGGCACCAGCTCGCCCAATCGCTCGACCAGCTCCGCCAGGCCCTTCCCGGTACGGGCGCTGATCGGAAACACCTCGTCGACACCGTCGAGCTCAGCCGCCTCGGCCAGCACCGGCACCAGCTCGTTGGGCCCGACCCGGTCGATCTTGTTGACCACGCAGATCGTCGGCAGCTCACGCCCCGCGCCGAGCAGGGCGCGGGCGATGAAGCGATCACCTGGGCCGATTCCCTGCTCGCCGTTGACGACCAGCAGGGCGACGTCGGAGTCGGCCAGCTCGCGCTCGACCCGGGCCTGCATGCGCTCGGTCAGCACGTCGCGTGGCCTCTGCACACCGGGAAGGTCGACGAGGACGAGCTGACGACCGCCCTCACCGTCGGTGGCGATTCCGCGGATCGCCCGCCGCGTCGTCTGCGGGCGCATCGAGACGATCGCCACGTGGCTGCCGACGATCGCGTTGACCAGGGTCGACTTGCCGACGTTGGGTCGACCGGCCAGACCGATGAAGCCAGACCGCTTCATCTCAAGCCCGCCATCACACGCCTCTGCGTGGCGAGCATCTCGCCATCGTCGGTCTCGTGGTCGTATCCACACAGATGAAGCACCCCGTGGACCGCCGCCTCGGCCACGTCGGTGCAGTGCTCCGGGCAGATGGCCACGTCGCCGAGCTCGCGCGGGCCCGCCGTCGGGCCCGCGCCGTCGAGCGGAAAGGCGAGCACGTCGGTGGTCGCGTCCTTGCCACGATGCACATGGTTGAGCTCACGGATGCGTGTCGCGTCGACCAGCTCCACCGCGAGGTGACCGTCGGCGACGCCCGCGGCCACAAGCGACGCCGCGACGGCGTCGCGCAGCTCAACGGGCACGTCGGCGAGGTCAACCGTCATCGGCCGCCGGCGAACGCTCGGCCTTCTGGCGCTCGGCGTGCTCGCCGTAGGCGGCGACGATCCGCTGCACCAGTTTGTGCCGGACGACGTCCTCGCCACCGAAGCGGACGAAGGCGATGTCCTGCACGGCGCTGAGGATGTCGCGGACGACGACCAGACCGGAGCGCTTGTCGGTCGGCAGGTCGATCTGGGTGATGTCACCGGTGACGACCATGCGCGAGTTGAAGCCGAGCCGGGTGAGGAACATCTTCATCTGCTCGGGGCTGGTGTTCTGCGCCTCGTCGAGAATGACGAATGAGTCGTTGAGCGTGCGGCCGCGCATGAACGCCAGTGGCGCGACCTCGATCACGCCGCGCTCGAAGTAGCCGTTGACGCGGTCGGGGTCGAGCATGTCGAAGAGCGCATCGAAGAGCGGCCGTAAATAGGGATCGACCTTCGCCTGGATGTCGCCGGGCAGGAAGCCGAGTCGCTCCCCCGCCTCGACCGCGGGGCGCGTGAGGATGATCCGCTGCACCTGGCGTTCGGCCAGCGCCGCGGCAGCCATCGCCACGGCGAGGAAGGTCTTGCC
>JASLJO010000223.1 GCA_030152505.1 Solirubrobacterales bacterium
CTGGAGTGTCCATATGGACCTCTCAGCACCGGCACGTCCGGGTTTGGGAAGATGCGGGGCGATGAGCGTGAACGGGGACCTGAGGCTCTTTGCCGTGCGGGGGGCCGTGCAGGCCGAGGCGAACGAGCCGGATGCGATCGCCGAGGCGACCACGATGCTGATGCGAGAGCTGCTCGAGCGCAACGAGCTCGAGCCCGGGGCGATGGTCAGCTGCCTGTTCACGACCACCGACGACCTCGACGCGGAGTTCCCGGCGGTCGCTGCGCGCGAGCTCGGCCTCGAGGCGGTGCCGCTGCTCTGCTGCCGCGAGATTCCGGTACCGGGTTCGATGCCGCGGGTGATCCGGGCGATGGTCCACTACTACGCGCCGATCGATCACACGACAACGCATGTCTACCTGGGCCCCACCCAGGAGCTGCGCACCGACCTTCACGCCGCGCAGTAGCGACGTCTTTTCGAACCACGGCGCGGTAGGCCACAATGAGCGCATGACCGTCACCTTCGCCGAGAAGCTCGCCCGCATCCCCGGCTACCAGGCCGGCGTGCCCACCGGTCAGGCGCCCGAGGCGATCGCCGCCGGGGGGATCGCCCAGCTCGCCTCCAACGAGTCGCCCTTCGGCCCGCATCCAAAAGTGGTCGAGGCGATCCGCGCGGCGGCAGCGGCGATGAACCGCTACCCGGACCCCGAGGCGACCCTGCTGCGCCGCCGCATCGCCGAGCGCTATGAGACCGAGCCCGGCCGGGTCGCCGTCGGCAACGGCTCCTGCGAGATCCTGCTCGCCGCCGCCGAGGCGCTCTGCGAGCCCGGCGCCGAGATCGTCTACGCCTGGCCCTCCTTCTCGATGTACCCGTACCTGGCGGCGTTGACCGGTGCCCGAGAGGTTCGTGTGCCACTGGGGGAGGGTGAGGTCCACGACCTCGAGGCAATGGCGGCCGAGGTGACGGCGGCGACGCAGCTGGTCGTCGTCTGCAACCCCAACAACCCGACCGGTACCCACCTGCCGGCGACGCGGATCGCCGCTTTCTGCGAGCGCATCCCCGGCCATGTGACGATCGCCCTCGACGAGGCCTACGTCGAGTTCCAGACCGTCGACGACCCGGACGCCACCGTCGACCTGCTCGCCGACTTCCCAAATCTGGTCGTGCTGCGTACCTTCAGCAAGGTCTACGGCCTTGCGGGTCTACGGGTCGGCTTCGCCCTCGGCTCGGCCAAGTTCCGCGCCGCGGTCGACGCGGTGCGCCAGCCCTTCAGCGTCAACGCCCTTGCCCAGGCCGCCGCCGCCGAGGCGGTCCTGCACCAGGACGATGTCGAGCAACGTGTGGAGCGGACGCTGGTCGAGCGCATCCGGGTCGAGCAGGGCCTGCACGACCTGGGCTTGGCTACGGCCGAGACGCAGGCCAACTTCTCCTGGATAGACCTTGGCGATGCCGACGAGCAGGAGGTCGTCGCCGGCCTCGCCGAGCGCTCGATCGCAGTCCGTCCCGGTACCCCCCTTGGCGACCCCGGCCACATCCGGGTCAGCTACGGCACCCCGGCCGAGAACGACCGCTTTCTTGGCTGTATGGACGAGATCTTTGGCTGAGCCGGCGCACGGATCGGCTCATTTCTCGACTAATCCCGTCTCGCCTGCTACAAAGTCAGGTGAAGTGAAGCGAACAGGCGACACCGCGAGCAGCATGTGCGCCAGGCGCGCCGCGGTTGCCCCTGTCCGCATCTCCTATCTCTGGCGATTTAGCTAGGCGTCCGGCCTGGCGGCTTCGCGCCGCCCACATAGAGGGTCTGGCCGGGCGCCGGTTCGAATGGTTCGCGCGTTTCGCCACGCCCGCGCTCGCATGGTGAGGCTCGCACTGAAAGTAGAGTCCAGAGAGTGGAGAAAGGCGAAGGCGAGATGATCATAGGAATGCGACAGGAGGCGCGGGACCGGGTGCGCGACCAGCGGATCGAGCGCGTGGTCGAGCTGGTTCCGCCGGAGGCGCTGCTCGACGACCTGCCGCTCGGCAGCGAGCGCGAGCAGGTCGTGGTCAGGGGGCGCGGGGACATCGAGAACGTGCTCGAGCGGGTCGACGACCGGCTGCTCGTCGTGGTCGGCCCCTGCAGCGTGCACGACGCCGAGGCGGCGCTCGAGTACGCCGGGCGCCTTGCCGAGCTTGCCGGTGAGCTGGGCGACGACCTGCTGGTCGCCATGCGCGTCTACTTCGAGAAGCCGCGGACGACGACCGGCTGGAAGGGCCTGATCAACGATCCGTATCTGGACGGCTCCTGCGACGTCAACGCCGGCCTGCGCATGGCGCGCACCCTGCTCCTGCAGGTGCTCGACCTCGGCCTGCCGATCGGCTGTGAGTTCCTCGATCCGATCACGCCGCAGTACATCTCCGACACCGTCGCCTGGGGGGCGATCGGCGCCCGCACGACCGAGAGCCAGACCCATCGCCAGCTCGGCTCCGGCCTCTCGATGCCGATCGGCTTCAAGAACCGCACCGACGGCAACGTCCAGGTCGCGGTCGACGCGGTGCGCGCCGCCGCCGCCTCGCACGCCTTCGCCGGCATCGACGACGCCGGCCGGCCGGCGATCCTGCATACCGCTGGCAATCCGGACGGGCACGTCATCCTGCGCGGCGGGCGCGACAAGCCGAATTGCGATCCGGAGGGCGTCGCTGCCGCGTTGGGGATGCTCGCCGGTGCCAATCTCGCCGAACGGCTGGTGATCGACGCCTCGCACGACAACAGCGCCAAGGACCCACAGCGGCAGATGCAGGCGGCCGCCACGATCGGTGAGCAGGTCGCCGCTGGCAATCGCGCGATCGTCGGCGTCATGCTCGAGTCCTTCCTGGTCGAGGGTCACCAGGACCTCGGCGACGGCGAGTCGCTCACCCACGGGCAGTCG
>JASLJO010000280.1 GCA_030152505.1 Solirubrobacterales bacterium
CGCCTCGTGCTTGGCCGCCGCCTCGGGGCCAGCCGCGACGGCCTCGACCAGGGCGGCGCGGGCAACCGCGGCCCTGGTTGCCGCTCAGGGATACCAGGAGACGACGATGGAGGAGATCGTCCGCCGGGCCAAGGTCGGTTACGCGACCTTCTACAAGCACTATCCCGACAAGGAGGCTGCTTTCCTGGCGCTGCTCGACGCGGCTACCGACCGCACCGTGAGCAGGGTCGAAGGCGCCTACAAGCGTGAAGAAGGCCCCTGGGCCGACCGCGTCGGCGCGGCCCTCGGCGCCCTCTTCGAGGACGTCGCCGCACACCCCGACGCCGCCCGCGCGGTCCTGGTCGAGGCGGTCGCCGCCGGCTCCGACGCGGCGGCAAGGCACGAGGCGGCGCTGAAGCGCCTGGCGCCGTTGCTGCGTCCTGGCCGCGAGCTCAACCCGCGCCAGGCGGAGCTGCCCGAGAGCCTCGAGGAGACGCTGGCGGGCGGCGTCGTCTGGGTGCTGGGACAGCGGCTGATCGCTGGCGAAGCCGCCAAGCTGCGCGGCCTTCTGCCCGAGACCCTCGAGTTCATCCTCCGCCCCTACATCGGCGAGGACGAGGCGGCGCGGGAGGCCGGCGAGGTCGCCGACGCGATCTCCGCCTAGCCCGCGCGAGGCGATCCGATGCCCGCCGACGAGCTCGGCCCGCTGCCCGCCGGTCGCCACGGCTACAGCCGCGAGCAGGTCGCCCACCACCAGCGCGAGCGGCTGATCGCCGGCCTCGCCGAGGCGGTCGCCGAGAAGGGCTACGCCGCGGTCACGCTCAGCGACGTCGTGCGCCACGCCAAGGTCAGCCGCCGCGTCTTCTACGCCAACTTCGAGAGCAAGGAGCAGTGCTTCCTCGCTGCCTTCGAGGTCGTGCTCGCCCACCTGCACGAGCTGGTCGGCGAGGCGGTCGCGCCGCTCGAGGGCTGGCCCGCGCAGGCGATTGCCGCGACTGGCGCCGTGCTCGCCTTCCTCGCCGCCGAGCCCGACCTCGCCCGCCTCTGCCTGGTCGAATCGCGCGCCGCCGGCCCGGCCGTGGCGACGCGCTTCAACGAGGCCGTCGGCGAGCTCGTGCCGCTGCTGCGCGCCGGCCGCGCCGAGCGTCCCGCTGACGAGCGCCCCCTGCCCGACTCGACCGAGGACTCCACCATCGGCGCTCTCGTCTCGCTCCTCCACCGCGAAATCGCAGCCGGTGAAGCCGCCCGGCTCGAGCACCTTCTCCGCGACTGCGCCGAGCTCGTCCTCCTGCCCTACCTGGGCCCCGCCGAGGCTGCCCGCCTCGCCCGCCAAGCGGTCTAGCGGCCGGCATAGCGCTTCGGTACCGGCGTATCCGCCGCCGGGAACGCATCTGGGAACGTTCTTTTTCTTTTAGGAACTTTCCCTTGACAAGGTTATGTCCGGGTGCTTTCCTAGCGCTGTCGCCGGTACAGAGAACACCTTCTAGGAACTTTCTGCAACCACGACAGATTCAGATTCAGGGAACACGCCGTACAGGGAAAAGACGAGCCGCACGAAGGGCCGCAAAGGGAAGCGGCCGGCAGAGGGGCTCGAGGGACAAGGAGAGAGCTACGTGAGAAGCCACTCGAAGGCATCGCCTGTGGGATCGAACCCGGGCCGGGGCGGGAGCCGCCGGTCCACTCGTCGTCCCGGCACCCTCGCCGGCCTGCTCTGTGCTCTCGTGGCGGCAGCCTGCCTTCTTCCGGGTTCGGCCTCGGCGATCGAACTGCGCACGGTGATCGAATCCTTCGGCTCCGATGGCACCTCGGGGTCCACCTTCGGCTTCCCCGGCGCCCTGAGCTTCGACCAGGGCAACAAGCGCCTCTACGCCCTCGACGTGGGCGAAGGAAAGCTCCACGGCTTCGACTCCTCCACGCCCGGAACCCACACGCCGCTCGGCGGCAGCTTCCCGTTGAGCGTCCCGGTCGGCGAAGTCAACGGCATCGCCGCCGATCCCACCTCGCATCACTTCTACTACGCCGAGCCGACCGAAAACGAACTCCATGGGTTCGATGTAAGCGGCGCTGCGATCAGTGGCTTCCCGATCGCCGGCCACAATTATTCCTGCGGCACCGCGGTCGACTCCTCGGGGAACGTCTACGTCGCCGAGGGCAACGAAGACATACTCAAGAAGTACAGCCCTTCAGGCACGCTGATCGAAACGATCACGGTCGGCCTTGGACCCTGCCACCTCGCCTTCGACTCAGAGGACAACCTCTTCGTCGGCTTCTACTTCGGGCCGACCGTGAGGTTCACGAACGACGGTGGCCACTACTTCCTATCCGCCGCCGAAACCATCGACCCCGAATTCACCTCGGCGATGACGGTCGATAAAGCCACCGGCGAAGTCTTCGTCATCCACTACAACTACATCCAGGTCTGGAACACCGAAGGGGAATTCCTCTACGAACTCAAAGGCGAACCCTTCGGCGGGGAATTCAGCGGCATCGCGATCGACGAATCGACCGAAGAACTCTACGTCGCCGATTTCGGCCACGCCCAGATCGACGTCTACAGCAAACCGGCTGCCGTGCCCAAACTGACCACCGAAGGGGCGGACGGCGTCAGTGCGACGGGAGCGACCGTCCACGGCACGATAAATCCGAAAGAAGAACCGGTCGAAGACTGCCACTTCGAGGTCATCCCGGCAGCGCAGTTCAACGCGACCAAATACAACAGCGTCACCGCAGGAGAGAAATTCCCCTGCGTTCCCGCCGCTGGCTCGATCCCGGCCGATGCCAGCCCGCACGCGGTCAGCGCCAACGTGAGCGGCCTGAGCGCGGCGACGCTTTACCACTACCGCCTCGTCGCCACCAACCCGATCGGCGAAGCCAAGGGTGTCGATAAGACCTTCACCACGGGCCCGGTCGCGCCGCTGCTCGAAGAACAGTCGGTCGAAGCGGTCGGCACGACCGAGGCGACGGTGGCGGCCAAGATCAACCCGAAGGGCGGCCAGACCACCTACCACGTCGAGTACGGAACCTCCGAAGCCTACGGGCAGAGCACGCCCGAGAGCGCCCCGATCGGCTTTCCGACCGACAACAGCAAGCACCCCGTCAGCGTCCACATCGGCGGGCTTCAGCCCGGCACGGCCTATCACTTCCGCTTCGTCGCCACCAACGAGGCCGGTGACGCAGAAGGGGCGGACGCCGCCTTCGCCACCTACCCGGCAACGAGCCCGACCTTCGCCCCCTGTCCCAACGATCAGTTCCGCACCGGCTTCGGCGCCCGCCTGCCTGACTGCCGCGCCTATGAGCAGGGCACGCCGATCGACAAGCACGGCTCGAATGCCCAGGGCACGATCGGCACGATCGGCGTCTCCGCCTCCGGGGACCGCTTCACCTTCTACACCACCGGCGGCCTGCCGACCACCGGCGGCCTGCCCTCGATCGTCCCCTTCATCGCCTCGCGCGGGCCGGACGGCTGGAGCACCGACGGGCTCATGCCCGCGACCAGACCCGACTACGTCGGCGAAGAGCTCGGCGTGAACCAAGACCTCTCCGCCACCCTGGTCAAAGCCGAAGGGCCCGGCGGCGCCGGCGAACAGCTTTTCGTGCGCGACAGCGACACCGCGACCTTTGAACCCGGCCCAGTCTTCCCCGCGGGCTCCTTCCCCCGTCTCGCCGGCTTCGCCGCTGACCCCGCCCACCTGGCCTTCACGAGCACTCGGCAGCTCCTGCCCGAAGCGATCGCGGGGAAGGAAAACCTCTATGACCTCGACCACGGCGCGCTCACCCTCGTCGACCGCGTCCCCGCCGGCGCGGCGATCGAATGCGACGACGAAAGCGGCCCCGCCTGCATCGTCCCGGCAGAGGGCTCCAATGTCATCTGGACGGAAACCAGCGGTAGCTCCGGGGAATATGTGGTCCCGAGGAACCTGATCTCGCGCGACGGATCGCGGGCCTTCTTCTGGGTGCCCTCCTCTGCCTTTGCCACATCTGGCCGGATCTACATGCGCGAAGGCTCGCGGACGGTCTGGATCTCGGCCTCCCAGCGGACCACGCCCGACCCCAACGGCGAGCGGCCCGCGATCTTCTTCGGTGCCACGCCGGACGGCTCCAAGGTCTTCTTCACCAGCTGCGAGAAGCTGACCGACGACTCGACCGCCGTCTCCACCGCGCAGAACAAGTGCCAGGGTGGCTCCGGGACGTTGGAGCAGGGCGAAGACCTCTACTCCTATGACGTGGAAAGCGGGGAGCTGACCGATCTCACGGTCGACCCCAATGCCGGCGACCCGTTCAGGGCCGGCGTGCGGGGCATCGTCGGCTTCTCCGAAGACGGCTCCTACGTCTATTTCGTCGCCGACGGAGCGCTGGCCCCGGGCGCGTCGGGAATCTACAACCTCTTCGTCTACCACGAGGGCGTGATCAAGTTCATCGCCCCGTATGAGGCGCAGCCGGCCAGGGGAGGCCTCTCCCCGTTCCGGGTCGCCGCCGACGGCAGCGCGGCGCTCTTCGCCTCATATAAGCCCCTGACCGACTACGACAACACCGCCGAAGTCGCCGGAGCGTGCGGAAACGGAAATCCCGGCCAGCCCTGTGTCGAGCTCTACCGCTACAGCCCCGCCGACGAAAAGATCACCTGCGTCTCCTGCAACCCGACGGGCGTCCGACCGATCGGCAGCGCGGGGGTGGGTGGCAGCGCGGGCATCTTCACCAAAGGCAGCGCCTCGGGGGGACCGAGCCGCAACCTCTCCTCGGACGGCAACCGGATCTTCTTTCAAAGCGTCGAAGCGCTGGTCCCCGCCGACACCAATGGAGTCACCGACGTCTATGAGTGGGAGGCGAAGGGATCGGGCTCCTGCGAATCGGAAAGCCAAAACGGCGGCTGCCTGTACCTGATCTCGAGCGGCACGAGCTCTGAGCCGGCCCAGTTCCTCGATGCCTCGAAGAACGGCGATCACGCCTTCTTCTTCACCGATCAACAGCTGGTGCCGGGCGACAGGGACCCGCTCGTCGACGTCTATGACGCCGGAGTGGGCGCCGGCCTCGCCGCCCAGCACGTCTTGGCGCCGCCGAGCTGCGCCGGAACCGCCTGCCAGGCCAACCCGCCGCCGCCGCCTGACCTGAACACGGCGAGCGCCACCTTCAAGGGCCCCGGCAACGCCCATCCGCGCTCCAAAGCGCGCAAATGCCCGAAGGGCAAGCGCAAGGTGAGACGCAAAGGAAAGGTCCATTGCCAGGCGCGCAAACAGCACAAACGCCATCACAACCGCGGAGGTTCCAAGTGATTTCGGCAAAGCGAGCGCTTCTCACCCTCGCCCTGATCGCCCTCCCCGCCCTCTGTCTGCCGGCAGGTGCGGGAGCGGCCGCCCCCGGGCCCGCCTGGAACATCACCACCCGGATCCTCTCGCCGACCAACCTCTCTCCCGGCAACAGCGGCGAAGCGGTCTACGCGATCGTCGCCACCAACGTCGGCTCCAAGGACACCAGCGGCATCGCCCCGTTCACGATCACCGACGAACTGCCCGAAGGCCTCACGCTCAATCAGGCCGGGACCATATTCGGGCTCAAATTCCAGATGTACAACGACGATGAAGAAAACGAAAAAACCGGATTCGGCTCCTGCGACGTCACCTCGGTCAGCTGCAGCGCCGCCCGCGTGATCCACCCCGGCGAGCAGCTCTACATGCTGGTGCCGGTCGACGTCGCTCCCGACGCGCCCGCGACCGTGACCAACCGGGTGACCATCGCCGGTGCCGGCACGGTCGGCGACTCAGACAGCATGGTGACCAAGGTCAACTCAGAACCCGTCCCCTTCGGCCTGCAGACCTTTGAAGCCGCGCTGCTCGACGGTGGCGGGGGGGCGGAGACGCGGGCCGGCTCGCACCCCTATCAGTTCCGGATTCGCGCCCAGTACAACCTCGAACCGGAAGGCGTCCCCACGGAGAACCCGAAGAGCATCACCGCCGACCTGCCCGCCGGCTTCGTGATCAACCCTGAAGCGACGCCGGTGCGCTGCACCGAGGCCCAGCTGGTCAACTCGGTCGAAGGGACGAATCCCTGCCCCGACGCCTCGGCGATCGGCATCGTCCACATCACCACGAACGCCCTGGTGGGCTACGCGGCGCCGAGTCCGAGTGCCCCCCTCTACAACATGGTGCCCACCCAGGGCCAGCCGGCCGTGTTCGGCTTCGACGCGGGCGGCTTCGGCGTCTTTGCCCACCTCTTGGGCAAGGTGCGAAGCGACGGCGACTACGGGCTCAGCTCCGACACGCTCGACATCCCCCAGTTCGGCAGCATCTCGGGCGTCTCGGTCGAACTTTGGGGCGATCCCTCTGACCCAAGCCACGACAAGAGGCGCGGCCTCTGCGGGTTCAAGGGACAGTTCCACATCA
>JASLJO010000303.1 GCA_030152505.1 Solirubrobacterales bacterium
CCAACCTCGCCGTCTCGACGGCGAGGTTGGCCACCACCGAGAGCCCCATCACGGCGATGCCGACCCCCAGCCGTTCGACCTCGGCGCCGGCGACCAGGCGATGGGTCGCCTCGTAGACGATGATGCCGGCGCCGATCAGGATCAGCATTCCCTCGATCGTCGCCGCCAGGCTCTCGACCTTCTCGTGGCCGTATGGATGCTCGGCGTCGGCGGGCTCGTCGGCCTTGCGCACTGAGATGAAGGCGACGACCGAGGCGACCAGGTCGATCAGCGAATGGACCGCCTCGGTGAGGATCGCGATCGAGCCGGTGATCGCTCCGGCGGCGAGCTTGATCGCGATCAGGAGCGAGTTGGAGGCGATCGAGAGCGCCGCGGCCTCCCCCTTGGTGCGGATCATGGCTCCGCCGCGCCCGCCCCGTCGGCGCGCAGATGACGAGCCAGCATGCGCGCCGCGCGACCGCGGTGGCTGATCTGGTTCTTCTCCGCCTGGCTTATCTCGGAGTAGGTGCGGTCGTCGCCGGGGCCGGTCGCCTCGGGGACGAAGGCCGGGTCGTAGCCGAAACCGCCCGCGCCGCG
Source organism: Solirubrobacterales bacterium (assembly GCA_030152505.1). GTDB lineage: Bacteria > Actinomycetota > Thermoleophilia > Solirubrobacterales > 70-9 > VRUE01. Next base: position 577 of record JASLJO010000303.1, read on the forward strand.
CGGCTGCTCGATCAGGTGGCCGTCACAACGCGCCTCGAAGACCTGCTCGGTGCCGTCGGCTTCGATCAGGGCGAGCGCGCACACGTAGTAGGCGCCGCGCTCCTCACCCGCCGCCGCGACCTCGCGCAACAGCTTCTCCAGGTTCTCCTCATCGCTCGCTCCCTCGCCGCCATAGCGGGCGGAGTAGATCCCGGGACGACCGCCGAGCCCGACCGCGCCGATCCCCGAGTCGTCGGCGATCGTCGGCTGACCCGTCGCCTCATGCACGACTCGCGCCTTGTCGAGGGCGATCCCGGCGAAGCTCTCACCGTCCTCGGGCGGCATCTCCACTCCCTCCGGCAGCCCCTCCAACTCGACGCCGGGGAGCAGTTCGCGCATCTCGCGCAGCTTGTGCTTATTGCCCGTGGCGAAGATCAATGGGCTCTGCGGTTCCGGTTACCCGCTCCTGCACCTGGCGCAGCCTCGAGATGCCCATCTCGGCGAGCCCCAGCAGCTCGTCGAGCGAGGCGCGCGAAAGCGGCGTGCGCTCGGCGGTCGCCTGCACCTCGACCAGGCCACCGTCGCCAGTCATCACCACGTTGGCGTCGACCTCAGCGTTGGAGTCCTCGCCGTAGTCGAGGTCGCAGAGAGCCCTGCCGCCAACCATGCCGACACTGATCGCCGCCACCGACCCGGTCAGCGGCATCGTCTCGATCCTGTTCGCGTCGAGCAGCTTCTGCAGCGCCAGGTGCAGGGCCACGTAGCCGCCGGTGATCGCGGCGCAGCGGGTGCCGCCATCGGCCTGCAGCACGTCGCAGTCGACATAGATGCTGCGTTCGCCCAGCGCCTTGAAGTCGACGACGACCCGCAACGAGCGCCCGATCAGCCGCTGGATCTCCACTCCCCGGCCGTCCTGCTTGCCGCGCGAGACGTCGCGCGCCTTGCGATCGCCGGTCGAGGCGGGGAGCATCGCGTACTCGGCGGTGACCCAGCCTTTTCCCCGGCCGCCCATCCACTTTGGCACCGACTCGTTGACCGAGGCGGTGCAGATCACCCGCGTCTTGCCGATCGAGATCAGCGCGGAGCCGTCGGCGGTGGCGACGAAACCGGGGTCGATGTCGACCGGCCGGATGTCGGCCGGCGCCCTGTCGTAGCTACGCGAGGCAGGCATCGGGCGAGTCTGTCACGGCTCAGGGAGGACGCGCAGCCCGCGCTGATCGAAGTGGGCATCGAAGGCGAAGGCCTCGCCGCCGCCATGGCGCTCGATCAGGGCGAAGGAGGTCGCGTCGACATAGCTCCAGCGCTTGTCGCCATGGCGCTCGAGGATCTCCCAGGCCTCCTCCTCGACATCGCGCTCCAGTCGCACCAGCTCGATCGCCTCACCGGCGTGAAAGCGGCGCCCCCACTCGATCGCCTCCCGGCGCCCGACCCGCACCAGCAGCGCGGTGTAGGTCTCGGCGAAGACGTAGTTCGAGGTGAAGAGCGTGGCGCCCGCGGCGATCAGGCCGGAGAGCGCCGACCGCGCCCGCTCGTGCTCGGCCTCGGTTTCGTTGCGCAACGCGACGAAGGCGCTGGTATCGACGAATACCGACCTCATGGGCCGTAGAGATCGCGGTCCAGCGTGGTCACGCTCGTCTTCTCCGCACCCCGCCCGGGCGACTCCTCGACCAGGAAGCGCAGCAACGGGTCGGCCGCCGGGTCGGCAAGGCGAGCGCGCTCGGCGTCGATCAGCTCGCGCACCACCGCGGCGATGCTGCCCGCCTTGCCCCCACGCTGCTGAAGCCAGCGGTACTGACCCTCATCCAGATATAGCTGCGTCCGATGCTTCATGCTGGAATACAGCATAAGCCCCGCGTCGGTCGCCATCGCCGCCGGCAGTCCAGACGCACCGTTCAGCGGTATTTGGGAGGGCGTGGGAAGCGGGGCGGCCCGCAAGGCAAGCCGCCCCTCCTCCGCCCTCATTTGAACGCCACCTTGTCGACCGCCTCCTTGATCTTGTCGACGATCACGCCGGCCAAGTCGGTGCCCTGCTTGCCGTTGAAGCCCTTCATCGCCGCGACCATTCCGACCATCAGCAGCGAGACGAGCAGGATCAGGCCGACGTACTCGACCGTGCCCTGCCCGCGCTCGCCGCCGACCATGGAACGGATCGCACGCAGCCGCCACTCGATCGCGGCCTGTGCGTAGCCCAGCAGTGAATAGATCATTCGAAGCCCTCCTTCGGCTCGGGATTTGCCCCGATGCTGCAAGGCCTCGCGTAACGGATCTAGACGTAAATGGGCCAATTCGGCGGTCGCAATGTCAAATGTCTGTGACAAACGGCCGCCCGCCCCGACTGCGGGTACGCTCAGCGGCCGATGCGGGTGCTTGTCGTCACCAACTTCGTGCCGGACGCGGCTGCGCCGCAGCGCGGTCGCTGGGTGCTCGATCAGGTGGACGAGATCCGACGCCACGGCGTCGAAGCCGACGTCTTCTCCTTCCCCCGGGGCTCGCGCCACTACATACCCGCCGCGCTGCGATTGCGACGGCTGCTGCGGCGAGAGACCTTCGACCTCGTCCACGTCCACTACGGGCTCACCGCCTGGTCGGCGCTGCTGGCCGGCGCCCGGCCGCTGGTCGTCACCTTCCATGGCACCGACGTCCGCCATCCGGTCGTCGGCCCGCTCTCGCGGCGCCTCGCGCCGCGCGCTGACCTGGTCGCGACGGTCTCGCGCGCACTCTTCGGCCCCGAGGACGGCCGACCGGGGCTCCCCCATGTCCCGGGCTCGGCGGTCCTGCCATGCGGGCCCGACCTGAATCGCTTTCGTCCGCTGCCGCGCGACCGAGCGCGCAGCGAGCTCGGCCTCGACCCGGACGGCCACTACCTGCTCTTCCCCGCCAATCCCGATCGGGCCGAGAAGCGAGCCGACCACGCCGCCGAACTGGCTCTCGCCTGCGGGGCCAAGCTGCTGACCGGTGGCTCGATCGAGCCCGAGCGGATGCCGCTCTGGGTCAACGCGGCCAACGCCGTGCTCGTCACCTCCGATTACGAGGGCTTCGGCCTGGCCTGCGTCGAGGCCCTGGCCTGCAACGTCCCGGTCCTCTCCACCCCGGTCGGGATCGCACCCTTCGCGCTGGCCGGGATCGCCGGAACCCTCTGCGCGCCGTTCGAGCTGACGCGTTGGCATGACGTCCTGCAAACCCACCTGGCCGGCGCGGATCCCAGAGTCGACGGCGTCGCCCGGGCCGCCTCGCTGTCGGCGGAGCGGATGGCGGAGCGGACGATCGTTGCCTACCGTGAGGTGCTCGACCGAGATCGACCCACTACGTAATAGATTGACCTGCGATGAGTGAACAGAAGCGCGACTCCCCCGGGGAAGACCTGGGTGCAAAAGTCGAGGCCGCCGAGCGGCGGCTGCAGGAGGCGACGGCAGCGGCGACAGCCGCCGAAGAGCGGGCTAGTGCGGAGATGCAAGCGCTCAAAGCCGACCTCGAGAGGCAGCGACAGGAGGGAGCCGCGGCGTTGGAGGCCCTGCGCCGACGGCATGAGGAGGAGGTCGCCCGTGAGCGCGAGGCGAAGGAGGCCGCGATCGCCGCGGCCGAGCAGCGTCTGAGCGAAATCGAGAAGCAGGCCGACGAGGCCGAGAAACGAGTCGACGAGGCGCGTCGACAGGCCGGAGAAGCGGAGGGCACAGGCGCCGACGCGGAGGTCAGAGCCCGCGAAGCGGCTGCCTCCTGGCTGCGCGGGCAAGTCGAGGCGATCCGCCGAGAGGTGGCGGGGAGATAGCGGCAGGGAGCGAGTGCGACGTCGCCGTCGTCGGTGGCGGAGCGGCTGGACTCTGGACGGCGCTGCGCGCGGCGGAGCAGGGCGCGGCGGTCTGCGTGATCTCGCGCACGCCGCTCTCCCAGAGCGCCAGCTTCTGGGCCCAGGGCGGCCTTGCGGCCGCGCTCGAGCCAGGCGATTCACCGGCCCGGCACGCCGCCGACACGATCGCCGCCGGCCGTGGGCTTTGCCGCCCTTCGGCCGTGCAGGTTCTGGTCGAGGAGGCGCCGCGGGCGGTACGGGAACTGCGCGAGCGGGGAGTCTCGTTCGACCTCGATCCGAGCGGAGAGCTGGCGCTCGGGCTGGAGGGAGGGCACACCCGCCGTCGCATAGTCCACGCCGACGGCAGTCAGACCGGCAAGGAGATCACCGGGAAGCTGGCGACGATGGTCGCCGCCGAGCCGCGGATCGCCGTGCGCGAGCACACTTCGGCGGTGGCCCTGTGGAGCGACGGCGAGCGCTGCCACGGCCTGCTTACCGACGGCGAGCCGATCGCCGCGGCAGCGACGGTGCTCGCCACCGGCGGCGCCGCGGCTCTTTGGCGGCGCACCAGCAACCCGCGTGGAGCGATCGGCGCCGGTGCGGTGATGGCCGCGGCCGCCGGTGCGAATCTGGCCGATCTCGAGTTCTGCCAGTTCCACCCCACCGCGCTCGACCTGCCGGGCACCCGCTTCGATGGAATGCTGATCACCGAGGCGGTGCGCGGCGAGGGCGCGACCCTGATCGACGCCTCGGGTCGGCGATTCACCGACGAGCTCGCCCCCCGCGACGCGGTCACCGCGGCGATCCTCGACCGGACCCGGGCCGACGGGGGGGCCGGTGTTCGTCTCGACCTGCGCGAGATCGACCGGGAGCGCTTCCCCGGCATCGTCGCGTCGCTGCGCGAGGCGGGCCTCGACCCCGACGCGGAGCCGATCCCCGTCGCCCCCGCCGCCCACTACACGATGGGCGGGATCGGGGTGGACCTCGACGGCCGCTCCTCCCTGCCGGGGCTGTTTGCGGTCGGCGAGTGTTCGTGCACCGGCCTGCACGGCGCCAACCGCCTCGCCTCCAACTCGCTCAGCGAGTGCTTTGTCTTCGGCGGCCGCGCGGCCCGCGCCGCCCTGGCAGAGGAGTCGGCGAACGAACGGCCAACGCCCGGCGAGTGGCGTTTCGAGCCGCCGACCGAAGCGACCCGCAACGCGGTCTGGCGGCTCGCTGGGCCGCTGCGGGACCCCGGGCAACTGCGGGAGCTGCGCGCCGATCCGTATCTCCTCGCCGCGGCGATCGCCACCTGCGCGCTGGAGCGGGAGGAGTCCCGTGGCGGCCATCTGCGCGCCGACCGCCCCGCGATCGACCCCAGGCTCGACGGCATCCACATCGTCTTTGGCCCGGATGGCGAGACCCGACGGGAGGAGTGGCGCTAAACCGTCCGCACCGCCTCCCAGACGCGCGGTAGAGATTTGAACCGCTATCCGGATCAAACCTCTACCGCGCTCGATAGCGTCGAGGCAGGATGCTGCTTGGAGTCGACGTAGGCGGGACCTTCACCGACGCCGTCCTCTTCGACGGCGAGACGGTTCACACGGCGAAGCTGCCGACCGCGCCGGCCGATCAGTCCGTCGGCGTGATCGCCGCCATCGAGGAGGTCCTGCGGCGAGCGGGCGCCTCCGCGGCGGCGGTCGAGTCCTTCGCCCACGGAATGACGGTCGGCACCAATGCGCTGCTCGAGGAACGCGGCGCGCGCACCGCGCTGATCGCCACCCAGGGCTTCGCCGACCTGCTCGAGATCGGTCGTCAGGACCGGCCCGAGCTCTACCGGCTCTGCGCCCCGAAGCCGGCTCCGCTGGTCGAGGCGGAGCTACGCTTCGAGGCAGCCGAGCGAGTCGGGCCGACCGGCGAGATCGTGCCACTGGCGGGAGACGAGCCACAGCGCCTGGCGGACCTGGTCCGCGCGAGCGGCGCCGAATCGGTTGCGGTCTGCCTGCTCTACTCCTATCTCGATCCAAAGCACGAGCGGGCGATCGCCACGCATCTGCGGCGCGAGCTGCCAGAGGCCCACGTCTCCGTCTCGCACGAGGTCCTGCCCCGCTTCCGCGAGTACGAGCGCTGCTCGACGACGGCGATCGATGCCTACCTGTCGCCACTGCTCGGCCGCTATCTCGGACGGCTCGGCACGGCGGCATCGCGGGCCGGTCTGCCGCTGCCGGTCGTGATGCAGTCCTCCGGTGGCGTCGCCACCGCCGAGGACGCGGCCCAAGCGGGGGCCTGGAGCGTCCTCTCCGGCCCGGCCGGCGGCGCGGTGGGAGCCGGGCTGCTCGCCCGCACGAGCGGCGACGGCAACGCGATCGGCCTCGACATGGGCGGCACCTCGTGCGATGTCTGCGTGATCGAGGACGGCGAGGTGAAACGGACCGACTCGCGCCGAATCGGCGGCCGCACCATTCAGCTGCCGATGGTCGACGTGCACACGGTCGGCGCCGGCGGCGGCTCGATCGGCTGGCGCGACCCGGGCGGCGCGCTGCGGGTCGGGCCGCGCTCGGCCGGCGCCGAGCCGGGACCCGCCTGTTACGGGCGCGGCGGCAGCGAGCCGACCGTCACCGACGCCAATCTGCTGCTCGGCAATCTCGCCGCCGACTCGACCCTGGCCGGCGGCGTCGCCCTCAACCTCGAGGCGGCTCGCACCGCGGTCGCGGGCCTGGCGAGCTCGCTGGGCCTCAATGAGCTCGAAACCGCCGAGGGCATCGTGCGGGTGGCCAACCAGGAGATGGTGCGGGCGCTGCGCGTGGTCACGGTCGAGCGCGGCATCGATCCACGCCGCTTCTCACTGCTGCCCTTCGGCGGTGCGGGGCCAATGCACGCCGCTGCGATCGCCACTGAGCTGGGCATCGGGCGGATCCTCTGCCCACGGGCCGGCGGCGTCCTCTCCGCGCTCGGCCTCTGCGCCTCCGACCGCCGCCGCGACACCACGCGCACGGTGATGCTGGGCGGTGCCGATTTCAGCGCCGAGCGCGTGGCCGCCGAGGTCGAGGAGCTCGTCGCGCTGCTCGACGGCGAACCGTCCGGCGAGCCGGAGGTGGTCTACGAGCTGCGCTACGCCGGCCAGGCTTTCGAGCTGCCGGTGACCGGGAGCCCCCGCCCCGATCCGATTGAGCTCACCGCCCGCTTCGAGCAGGAGCACGAGCGGCGCTATGGCCATCGTGATCCCGGCGGCGAGGTCGTCCTCGTCCATATCCGCCTGGCGCTGGTCGCACCCGGCCCGGTGCCCAAGCCCACCGCGGCACCGGCCGGGCGACTGCGGGAAGGCAACCGACGGGTCCGCTTTGCCGGCGAGTGGATCGAGACGCCGGTCCTGCGCGGCGAGCCGCCCGCCGGCCTCACCGCCGAGGGCCCCGTCGTCTTCGAGCTGCCCGAGGCGACCTTCGTCGTCCCCCCCGGCTGGCACGCCGAGGTCGATCCCAACGGCACGATCCACGCGGACGTGCCGGTGCGTAGCGGTCCATATGGACGTCGTTCCACCGGCACGTTGGGGGATGACGGACGGACGAGGCTCGATCCGGTCAGCCTGCAGGTCATGATCGGCGGGCTGCGCGCCGCCTGCGACGAGATGGGCGCGACGCTGATCCGCTCGGCCCACTCGGCCAACATCAAGGAGCGCCGCGACTGCTCGACCGCGCTATTCGACGCCGCCGGCGAGCTGGTGATGCAGGCCGAGCACATCCCCGTCCACCTCGGCTCGATGCCAGACGCGGTCGCCGCCGTCCTCGAGGAGGAACAGCGCCCGGGCGAGGCCTGGATCCTCAACGACCCCTACCGCGGCGGCACCCACCTGCCCGACGTGACCTTGATCCTGCCCGTCTTCGTCGCCGGCGAGCTGCTCGGCTTCGCCGCCTGCCGCGCCCACCACGCCGACGTCGGCGGGCCCAACCCGGCGGGGATGCCGGCCCGCTCGCGCAGGCTGGAGGAAGAGGGGCTGGTGATCGCACCCACTCGGGTCGAGGGCAGTGAGCTGAAGCGGCTCGCCGCGCAGATGCGCTCCCCGCGTCAGCGACTGGCGGACCTGCGAGCCCAGACGGCAGCCAACCGCATCGGCGAGCTGCGGCTGGGCGAGCTTGCCGAGCGCCACGGCCTCGATCGGCTGCGCACCGGCATGGAAGAGATCCTTGCCTATGCCGAGCGCCGCACCCGAGCGGCCCTGAGCGAGCTTCCCGACGGCGTCTACGTCGCCGAGGACGTGCTCGAGGACGACGCGAACGGCGCGCCGCGGGACATCGCCCTGCGACTGGAGGCGCGGGTGGAGGGCGACCGGTTGAGGCTCGATTTCAGCGGCACCGACGCCCAGATCGACGGCAACCTCAACTGCCCGCTGTCGGTGACGAAGTCGGCGGCGTTCTTCGCCGTGCGAGCGTTGACCGACCCCGACGCCCCCCCGTGCGCTGGCGCCTACCGGCCGATCGAAGTGCTCGTCCCGCCGGGATGCCTGCTCAACGCCGACTTCCCGGCCGCGGTGGCGGCGGGCAACGTCGAGACGTCCAGCCGCGTGGCCGACCTGACGATCGCCGCCCTCGGAGGGGCGCGGCCGGTGCCGGCGCAGGGCCAGGGAACCATGAACAACCTGACCCTCGCGGGGGAGGGATTCACCTACTACGAGACGCTCGGCGGCGGCCAGGGGGGGTGTCCCGACGCCGACGGCCCGAGCGCGATCCATGTGACGATGTCGAACACGCTCAATACGCCGGTCGAGGCGTTGGAGAGCGAGTTCCCCCTGCGGGTGCGCGAGCTGGCGCTGCGCCGCGGCAGCGGTGGCGAGGGCGCGCACCGCGGCGGCGACGGGGTCGTGCGCGAGATCGAAGCACTGGCGCCGATGCGCTACACGCTGATCGGCGAGCGCCGCCGTCACCCGCCGCGCGGCCGCGACGGCGGCGCGGATGGCATGCCCGGCGCCGACTTCCTCAACGGCAAGCCCCTGGCCGGCAAGAGCGAAGGCGACCTGCAGCCCGGCGACAGGCTGCGGATCGAAACGCCAAGCGGCGGCGGAGCCGGACGAATCGTCCACTGAACGGAGCGTTAATTTGGCGATTTGGGCCGGCTGGTCTAAAATGCGCGGCCTTGGGCGGGGCTCTCGCCTGGACAGGGGTCCAAAGGCGCCAAACCTCCCAGCCAAAGACTCACGGCCTCTGCTGGATGACTTGATAATGCCGATCGCTTTAAAGGAATGGGCTGTAACGGTGCGCGCTCTTGCCGAGGGCGAGCAGTTGCTGACCCTGCGCAAGGGCGGCATCCGCGAGGACAACAAGCACTTCGAGCTCGAGCACGAGCGCTTCTTCCTCTACCCGACCTTCGACCATCAGCGCAACAACCTCGTCCGAGAGTCCCATCATCCGGAGCTGCGTCGGGCCCTCGAGGAGGGCGTCTGGCCCGATGAGGAGCCGCCCCCCGGCGCACTGATCCAGGACGGCGGCATCCCCCAGCCCGACCGCGTGCGGTTGCGCTGCTGGGCCGAGGTGACCGATCACCTGACGGTCACCAACCCGCGCATCGTCGACGACCTCTCGCCCTATTACATCTGGACCCCGGACTACGCCGAGAAGCGGCTCAACTGGAAGCGCCGCCACCCGCTGCACATCCTGCTGCTCAGGGTCCATCGCATCCCACGGCCGGTCACGGTCCGTGTCCGCGACGAGTACCACGGCTGCCGTTCCTGGGTCGAGATCGACCGCGAACTGCCCTTCGAGGGCACCCCCGTGATGGCCGACGAGGAGTTCGACCGGGCACGCTCGGAGATCCACTCCGTGTGCACGGCTTCCGAGCCGGTCCTTGTCTGAGGATCCGGTTGTAGGCTCGCCCAATCCCCTGGGTTGAGACTCACTCTCTGAGCTTCACCGCGCGCCACGACAGCGGCGACGCCGCCTTTGCCGAGCGCACGCTCGACCGCATGGAGGAACTGCGGCTGCGGCTGGAGGACCGCTTCGTGTCGGTTCCGGGAGAGGTAACCGTCGTCGTCCACACCAACCCGGCGCTGCTCGCTCTCGCCCATCCCTTCCTGCCCGCGGCGCGCTGGTCGGCGGCGCCGGCGGGGCGGCGCTACCTGGCCGGCTGGGCGATGGCCACTGAGCTGCACGTGCTCAACGACCCCCACATGGAAAAGCGCGCGGCGGGGGACGATTCACGCGAGGCGCTGCGCGGCACTGCCGAGCGCCTCTACGCCCAGCTGGTGATCGCCACCAACAATCACGACCTCCCGCCATCCTGGACGCCGCGGCGCTTCATCCGCTACCTCGGCTGGGCCTGGCTGGTCGAAGGCGCCGCCCAGTACTTCGCTCGCCAGGTCAGCCTCTACCGGGCGGCCGTGATCCGGCGCCTGCGCGAGAGTGCTCGCCCCTCCTTCCCGCCCTCCCGCCGCGACGCGGTGATCCTCGGCGGCACGATCTTCGATCTGCTCGAGACAGAACGCGGCCCCGAGGCCTGCGAGCGCCTCGCCCTGCAGATCCTCCCCGGCGGCTCGACTCCCACCCTCGAAGCGGCCTTCGACGCCCACGTCGGGGAAATCGAGGATGCCTGGCGCGACTACCTGCGCGCCATCGCCCGCCCCGCCCCCTCCTGATCGCCAGATGAAGCATGGCGCCCCCTCCGGGGGACACAATGCTTCATTTCAGCTGGACACCTCCCAGATCTCGCCACCCTGGGCGCGCTCGAAGCCGATCCAGAGGGCATTCATCGCCGTGGCAACGACACGCTCACGGGGGACGTCCGGGTGTTCGGACCACCAGACGGCGAGACCCTGGAGAACTCCGCGGAGGACCACCCAGACCATTTCGATTCCCTCGTCGGTCACCGAGCCGGCGACGTTCTCCGCGCCCGGCTCGGCGGCGAAAAGCGGCAGGATCGCCTCGCGGCTCTGAGCCGCGACCTCGGCGTGGACCTCCTCGATCTCGGGGTCGGTGCTGTAGCGGAAGAGAACGCGGCCGGCGAAGGGATGCACTTCGACGTAAGCGAACCAGGCGTCGAAGGACTTGGCGACGCGCCGCTCCAGTGGACCGTCGCCGGCGAAATGCTCGCGCCAGACCTCGCGCAGCTCGGCGAAGTGGCGCTCGAGCAGGTGGCGGTAGAGGTCGCGCTTGGACTCGAAGTGTTCGTAGACGACCGGCGGAGTCACTCCGGAGGCGCGGGCGATCTCCTCGATCGAGGCGCCGCGGTAGCCGCGCTCGGCGAAGAGGACCGCCGCCGCCGCCGCGATCACCTCACGACGCGCCGCGCCCGTCATCCGCTTCCGCGTATGTCCTGTCCTCTCGGCTCCGGTTGACAACTTAGTGACGCCTAGGTAACGTGGGGAAAAGAATCCTAGTCAACCCTAGGTTAGCCTCCGGGCGGGAGGGAGCGCCATCGTGATCGTCTCCGTGCATCTGGCCGACGTTGGCAGGCTGAACGCGCAGCGGTTGCTGCTGCGTCGGCTCGACGCCGCAAAGGTCCCGGGCATGTCGTACGCGGAAGTCGTGTTCGCCGCCAAGCTGGGAAGCCGCTCAGCCAATCGCATTCCGCGTCCGCAGCCGGGCCGGATCGGCCTGATCGCCGCCTGGGACGACGACGCCGCGCTCGACCGCTTCCTCAGCGGCCATCCCTTCGCCGAGCGCCTGTCCGGCGGCTGGCACACCCGGCTCGAGCCGCTGCGCTGCTTCGGCGCATGGGCGGGCATGTCGGGACTCCCCGCGCGGGAGCTGCCGGTGAAGGACGACGAGCCGGTCGCAGCGCTGACCCTCGGCCGCCTGCGCATCACCCGCACCAGGGCCTTCCTGCGCGCCGGCGCCCCCGCCGAACGCGACGCGACGGACAACCCCGCCGTCCTCGCCGTCACCGGCTTCGGCCGCTTCACCCCTCCACGTCTCGTCTCGACCTTCTCGCTCTGGCGCAGCGCCGCGGCGATGCGCGAGTACGCCTTCGACGCGTCGGGCTCCCACCAGGCAGCCGTCCGAGTGGACCGGGCAAAGCCCTTCCACCGCGAATCGGCCTTTATTCGCTTCCGCCCCTACGCCTCGCAGGGCGCCTGGGACGGCCGTGACCCCCTGACCGTGGTCGAGGTTTGATACGGTTAGCGGATCAAAACTAGACCACGGTGAGGGGGTGACGGCCGTACCAGGCGCCCAGCGAGGCGTAGGGGCGGAAGCGAATAAAGGCCGATTAGCGGTGGAAGGGCGTTTGCCGGTCCACACGGA
>JASLJO010000312.1 GCA_030152505.1 Solirubrobacterales bacterium
GAGGCGGCACTTCGTCGAATCGTTCGCGAGCAGCCCGGTGTCCATTTCCGCTCGGGCGTTCGGGCTGCCGGACTGGAATCAGTCGGCGGCTCGCCTTGAGGCCGTGGCCGGTGAGCACGCAGACGACCGACTCGGGCGGCGTCGCGTCCTCGACGACCGGGAGCCCGTGGGCGAGCAGTCCGGCGACCGAGGCGGCCGAGGCCGGCTCGCAGAAGACTCCCTCGCTGGCGGCAAGCCAGCGATAGGCATCGAGGATCTGCTCGTCGGAGACCGCCGCGACGCGGCCGCGTGACGCGGTGAAGGCGGCCATCGCCTCCTCCCAGCGGGCTGGGTTGCCGATCCGGATGGCGGAGGCCACCGTCTCCGGGGCGGCGACCGGCGCACCCGAGACCAGCGGCGCCGCCCCCTCTGCCTGAAAGCCGTAGACGACCGGCGCCGTGCCGAGCTCCTCGAAGCCGCGCCACCAGGCGGTGACGTTGCCGGCGTTGCCGACCGGGATCGCCAGCGCACCCGGCGCTCCGCCGAGCTCCTCGACCACCTCGAAGGCCGCGGTCTTCTGTCCCTCGATGCGGAACGGGTTTACCGAGTTGACCAGCTCGATCGGGTGCTTCTGGGCCAGCGCACGGACGATCTGCAGCGCCTCGTCGAAGTTTCCCTGCAGCGCGACCACGCGGGCGCCGTGCATCAGCGCCTGCGCCAGCTTGCCGATCGCGATCTTGCCCTCGGGAACGATCACCGCGCCACGCATCCCGGCACGCGCCGCGTAGGCCGCGGCACTGGCGGCGGTATTGCCGGTCGAGGCGCAGATCACCGCCTCCGCCCCGCGCCCCTTCGCCCGCGACACCGCCACCGTCATCCCCCGGTCCTTGAACGACCCGGTCGGGTTGGCGCCTTCGAACTTGAGGTAGGCGCGAACACCCAGTCGCTCGGACAGACGCTCGGCCTCGATCAGCGGCGTCGAACCCTCGTTCAAGCTCACCACCGGATCGCCGGGCTCAAGCGGCAACCGCTCGCGGTACCGCTCGATCAGCGGCCTCAAACGAACTCCTCCTCGATCACCCGGATGAACCGGGGTGAAGAGCGAACGTCGTCGAGGCGGCCGATCTCCTCGACCGCGGCGGCGAAGCGCGACTCGAGGCACTCGTGGACGACCATCACCAGGCGGGCATCGTCGCCGATGCCACGCTGGACTACGCTCTTCACCGAGACCTCGTTCTCGCCCAGCACGCGGGCGATGCGGGCGAGGACGCCGGGCTCGTCGGCGACCTCGAGGTGCAGATAGAAGGAGGAGGTGACGTCGGCGACCAGCGGCAGCTGCTCGCTCGCCTCGTTCACGGGCGCCTCGCCGGAGAGGATCGAGACGACGTCGCCGAGCACCGCGGAGGCGGTCTCGACACCACCCGCGCCCGGGCCCGACATCGTCACCTCGGTGATCGCGGGCGCCTCGACCATGACCGCGTTGAACGGGCCGCCGACCGGCGCCAGCGGATGGCCGCTGTAGAGGAAGCAGGGGAAGACACGGACGCTGATCCCACCGTCGCGGCGCTCGGCGACGCCGAGCAGCTTCAGCGAGAGATCGAGCTCCTTGGCGTAGGCGAGGTCGTCGGGCTGGATGGCCTCGATCCCCTCGAAGGCCACCTGATCGAGGGTGACCGGGGTGTGGAAGGCGAGCCGGGCGAGAATCGCCATCTTCGCCGCCGCATCGGCGCCGTTGACGTCGTCGCTTGGGTCGGCCTCGGCGTAGCCCAGCTCCTGCGCCCGCGCCAAGACCTGCTCGTACGCGGCGCCGCTCGCCGCCATCTCGCTGAGGATGAAGTTGGTGGTGCCGTTGACGATGCCGAAGACCTTGTCGATCTCGGTAACGCCGAAGCTCTCCTGGATCGTGCGCACGATCGGGATCACCCCGGCGACGGCGGCCTCGAAGCGCAGCTGCACGCCGGCCTCGCGGGCGGCGGCGAAGAGCTCCTCGCCGTGTTGGGCCAGCAGCTGCTTGTTGGCGGTGACGACGGGGCGGCCGGCGCGCAGCGCCTCCAGCACGTAGGTGCGCGCCGGCTCGGTGCCGCCGATCAGCTCGACGATCACGTCAGAGCCCGCAAGGATCTCGCCGAAGTCGCCCTCACTGCGACTCAGCGTGCCGGCCAACTCGGGCCGCCGCCCGGTCGCCGCCTCGACCGCGCCGGCGCGCTCCGCCAGCAACTCGGCGAAGGCACCGCCGACCGTGCCGCGGCCGAGCAGCCCGATGCGAACGGATTCAGACATCGCGCGAGGTGAGATCCTCGTAGGACTCGCGGCGCACGACGACCCGCGCCTCGCCGTCGCGGCAGAAGATCACCGGCGGCCGGGCGACGCCGTTGTAGTTGCTCGCCATCGCGTGACCGTAGGCGCCGGTGGCCGGGGTGACCAAGACGTCGCCAACGGCGGGGTCGGCGAGGATCGCGTCGCGCACGAGCACGTCGCCGGACTCGCAGTGCATGCCGGCGATCGTCGCCGTCGTCTCGGGCACCGCACCCGCCCGGTCGGCGATCAGCGCTTCGTAGCGCGAGCCGTAGAGCATCGGCCGCAGGTTGTCCGACATGCCGCCGTCGACGGCGACGTAGGTGCGCACACCGGGGATCTCCTTGACGGTGCCGACGCGGTAGGCGGTGAGGCCAGCGTTACCGACCAGCGAGCGCCCCGGCTCGACCAGGATCCGCACCCCCTCGCCGAAGACCTCTCTGACGCCGTCCACCTTGACCGCGACATAGGAGTCGATCGAAGGCGGCTCGTCCTCGGCGGTGTAGGCGATGCCGAGACCGCCGCCGGCGTTGACCAGGCGGCACCAATCGCCAGCCAGGTCGCCGAGCGCCCGGATCGCCAGCGCGTAGGGCTCGAGCTCGAATATCTGAGAGCCGATGTGGGCGTGCAGGCCGACCAGGTTGAGGACCTCGGAGGCGAGCACGCGCTCGATCGCCCGCGCGGCGAGACCGTCCTCGAGGCCGAAGCCGAACTTCGAGTCGAGCTGCCCGGTGGTGATGTAGTCGTGGGTCGAGGGCTTGATCCCCGGCGTGACCCTGATCAGCACATCCTGGCGCCGATCCAGGAGGCGCTCGCAACGCTCGATCTCGTCGAAGGAGTCGAGGATCAGGTGGCCGACGCCAGCGCGGGCGGCAAAGAGGATCTCCTCGTCGCTCTTGTTGTTGCCGTGCATGTGGATGCGGGCCGGATCGAAGCCGGCGCGCAGCGCCATGTGCAGCTCGCCGCCGGAGGCGACGTCGACCGAGAGCCCCTCCTCGGCGAAGAGCCGGTAGGCGGCCGTACAGGGAAAGGCCTTACTGGCGAAGAGGACCTCGAAGTCCTCGCAGCGCCGCGCGAAGGCCTCGCGGTAGGCGCGGGCGCGGGCGCGCATCTCCTCCTCGGCATAGACATACGCGGGGGTGCCGTGCTCGGCGGCGAGCTCGACGACGTCGCAGCCCCCGACCTCGAGATGGCCGCGCTCGTTGACCCGGCTGCCCACCGGGTAGACCGGCGAACCCGCAATCGGGTCGACGACAGCGCCTGCCTGTCCGCGCTCGGGCATGGGACGGCATTGTGACGGTTGGGAGCCGCGCTGCGGCTAACCGTGGCCGCCGAGCAATCCGCCGACCGTTTCCTGCACTTTTTCGGCGGTTCTGTCGACGGTTTCGCCGATCGGCGATTCGGGGCCCGCGACGCCGTTGACGACTTCTTCGGTGACTTTGGGAACCCCGGTTTCACCGAGCACCCCACCGGTCCCTTCGTCGACGCCGTTGACAGTGTCGTTGACGGTGTTGGTCACCCCTGCGGAAGTCGAGCCGCCGCCGGCTCCTCCCGCACCTTCGCCCCCACCGGGGGCCGACGGTTTGGTCGAGCCGCCACCCGCGCCGCCGTTCGAGCCATCACCAACCGATGCCGAGCCGCCGGAGGAGCCCTGGGGACTGGTGCCGGGGTTACCACCCGCGGAAGGCGAGGTCGGCGACGACCCAGGCCCGCTCGCGGCGGGGGCGCCCGAACCGGGCGAAATCGTTCCACGCCCAGGTTCGCCCGAGCCGCTGCCGCTCGCGTTGCCAAGACCTCCGTTGCGGCCGGCGGCGGCGGAAGATGCCCCTTCGCCGGTTCCGATCCTCACCTGGGGACCGGCTGCCGCGGGACGCGCCGGCGCAACCGCGCCGCTCGAGCCCTCACCCCCACCGAGGCCGGCCAGCGGCCAGTCGCGCAATGCCTGGAAGGAGACGAGCATGATGAAGGCGACGACCGCCGCGCCGATCAGCGCGGTGCCCGACACAGCTCCTGCAAGGTAGTTGTGCGCTTGGCGGACCATCTCGCCCTCCGTCGTCGCCTACTACCCAAGGGTCGCAGGCGACAAGCGCTCTGGCATACCCACTAATTGAATTTTTTGGCGATTCTGGGTAATACCGTGCCCAGGCGCCTACAGATAGCCCATCGGATCGGTCGGAGCCCCGTCGATCCGGACCTCGAAATGGACGTGCGGACCAAAGCAGTGACCGGTGCAGTCGCTGTAGCCGATGATCTGGCCCTGGGAGACCTGTTGGCCGGAGGACACCGCAAAGGATTCCTGGTGGGCGTAGCAGGTGGACAGCCCACCGCCGTGGTCGATGCAGGTGAAGTTGCCGTAACCGCCGCTGGCCGACTCCGGCTCGGTGAAGATCACGATCCCGGCCGCGGCGGCGCGGATCGGGGTGCCGCTGGGGACGGCGATATCGATCCCCTCGTGGAACTCGGCGCCGCCGAAACGTGAGCCGAAGCCGGAGACGACCGGCCCGTCGACCGGCCAGATCAGGCCGCTGCCGTTGCCGCCGCGGATCGGACCGGCGGGAAGCGGCGCCGAGCCGGTTCCTGCCAGCGTCGCCGCGAGTTCGGCCTGGATCGAGGCGACGTCGCCGTCGAGGTCTTCTTCGGTCTGCCTGATCTTGGCCAGTGCGTCTTCGCGGCTGTGACGGGCCGCCACCAGCGTCGACTGCCGCTGCTGGACGGCGGAGCGGGCGTCGGCGAGCGCCTGCTCTTCCGCCGCGATCGAGTCGCGGGCCGCTTCGATCCGGTCCTTGGCAGAGCGAAGCCGGGCGACGGTCCGCTTGACCTGGTCGCGCAGGTCGCGCACCCGCGAGACGACCGCCTCATCGAGGCCGTTGATGCGATTGAGGTACTCGGTGCGGTTGACCAGCTCGTCGTAGCCGCCGGCCTCGAGCAGCACGTTGAGCAGGTCCGGCGTACCGGTCTCATACATCGCCACGAGCCGCTCGCGCAGTGCCACCAGGGCCCGTTTGAGACGAGCACGAACGACGGCCAGGTGCTTCTTGGCGACATCGAGTTCAGCCATCGCCCCGTCCAGCTCGGCCTGCTTGGCGTCGAGCCTGACCTTCACCTCCGCCTCCTGGGCGCGAAGCACGGCGACCTCACCGGTCAGCCGTTCGATCTTCGCCTTGTAATGCGAGATCGTCGTCGTCAGCACGCCCGTGCGCTGACGAACCTTAGAAAGCTTCGCTTCCTTGGCGTCGAGCTTCGATTCAAGATCCTTGGCGGGCGCCGCCGCCGGAATAAGCACCACCAAAAGGACCGCGGCAGCCACCAAAGCCACCCCGGCCGAAAGAGTCTTCAGCATCGCGGGGAGGCTAGCGAGGCCAACTAGCCGTCACGCAGGGACAGCCGAGGTGTGCAACCTGGCTTGTGATGGGAGCTGGAGGTCCCCCGCTGGGAACTTGTGAGCACACCAGAGTCCCGAGCCCTCACAGCCGGACGGTCGGCGGGTTCCCAGCGGGGGACCTCCAGCTCCCTAAGCCGCGACAGGCTCCTTCGCCGCGGCCTTTTCCGCCTCGGCAACCATTTCGGCCGCGTAGCCCAGACGCTCCGCGTACTCGCGCGCCTGCATCCGCGAGATGACCATTCGCTGGATCTCGGCCGTGCCCTCGAAGAGCTGGTAGATCTTGGCGTCGCGGAAGAACTTCTCCAGCGGCGAGTCGGTGCTCCAGGCGTCCGGGCCGACCAGGTCCATCAGCGTCGTCGTCGCCCACATGGTGACGTCGCCGGCCTTGAGCTTCGACATCGAGCCCTGGCCACCGCGCATCGGGATGCCGTTGCGGCCCATCCAGGCGGCGCGCTGGACCAGCAGGCGGGCGGCCTCGATCTCGGTCGCCACGTCGGCGAGGGTCTGCTGGATGCGCTGCGTCTGCAGCAGCGGCGTACCACCCTCGGAGCGGCCGTCGAGGTACTCGAGCGTCCACTCGTAGGCGGCCTGGGCGATGCCGAGTGCCGAGGCGCCGACGAGCGGCCGGGTGATCTCAAAGGTGGCGAGTGCGTCGGCGCCGCGCGATTTCTTCCCTTCGCGCCCACGCTGCAGCTTCTTCTCCAGCTTCTCTTCGCCGCCAAGCAGGTTTTCGGCGGGGATGCGGCAGTCCTCGAGCACGATCTCGGCGGTGTGCGAGGCGCGGATGCCAAGCTTCGACTCCTTTTTCCCCTGGCTGAGGCCCGGCGTGTCTTTGCCGATCACGAAGGAGGCCTGGCCGCGGGTGCCGAGGCTGGGGTCGACCGTGGCGACGACGACGTGGACGTCGGCGATGCCGCCGTTGGTGATGAAGACCTTGGTGCCGTTGAGGATCCACTCGTCGCCGTCGCGCTTGGCGGTCGTCTTCAGGCTCTTCACGTCGGAGCCGGCCTGCGGCTCGGTGACCGCGTAGGCACCGAGCTTGACCTCGTCGCCGGCGCCGAAGCACTCGGGGACCCACCGGGCGATCTGCTCTGGGGTGCCGGAGGAGGCGATGCCGGCGGCGGCGAGGCCGGAGCCTGAGATAGCCAGGGCGATGCCGGCGCAGCCCCAGTGGAACTCCTCGGCCGAGATCACCTGCATCTGCCCGTCGGCGTCGGAGGCCGAGCGCTGGATCGCCTCCAAGCCCTGAAAGCCCTGTTTGCGCGCCTCCTTGATCACCTCCCAGGGGGTGCTCTCCTCTTCGTCGTGCTTGCGCGCGGCGGGACGGATCACGTCGCGGGCGAAGGCCCGGGCGCGGTCTTTGTACTCCTGCTGCTCGTCGTTCAGTGCGAAATCCATCCGTCCCCCTCGTCAAGCGCTCTCTCGTTTTCGGCTGTTGATTGACTGGTCAGTCAACCATCGGGAAAGGAGTTTAGCTGACCAACCAGCCAACTCCCCCAGACCGGCAACCGTCTAGCCTGCCGCCGTGGCAATCAAGGAGCGGCCGATCAACGCGGACCTGCCGCCAGCACCGGGCGGCGATACCACGAGGCCAAAAGCGAAGGAGTCCGCCCCGGCAAAACCTCCGCCACCGCCAAAACGACGGCGCAGGCCGGTCCCGGCGGCGCTGAAGGCGGTTGCCGGCCTGTTCCTGCTCGCCGTCGTCTTCATCGTCGCCGCAATCCTCGGCGGACGTGGCGGCGGAGACGAAAGTCCGGAAGCGCCGGCGCCGGTCAGCGAAGCGCCAAGCGCCCCCTCGGAGGCGCCCGCCTCCCGAACGCCGCAGGAGCTCGGCTATCCGGCCTTCGCCACGGCGAACACCACGCGGGTCGGCGGCAACGACCCGGCCTCGACCGCGGCCGGCGTGGCCCTCGCCACCTACCCGTCGACCAAGCCCTCGCAGCGACCCGACGCGGTCACCTTGGTCGACGCGGATGACTGGCGCACGGCGATCGCCGCCTCGGTGCTGATGGCGACGCCGGTCGGCGCCCCGGTTCTTGTCTCCGAAACCGACGGCATCCCCGACGCCACCGGCGAAGCGCTCTCGGCTCTGGACCCCCAGGGGGGTCCGACGACCGGCGGCGCGCAGGTGTTCGCCATCGGCTCGGCCACCGCTCCCGACGGGCCGAGGATGCGCCGGGTGCGGGCGTTCGGCTCTGCCGGCGCGGTGGCTATCGCCGCGCTGCGCGAACGGCTCACCGGCTCATCGCCGCGACACATCCTCATCGCCTCGAGCGAGAGCCCCGCCTTCGCCATGCCGGCCGCCGCCTGGGCCGCACGCTCCGGCGACCCGATCCTCTTCACCGACCCCGGCGAGCTGCCCAAGCCCTCCGCTGCGGTGCTGAAGGCACACCCCCACACCCCCGTCTACGTCCTCGGCCCCTCCTCGGCGGTCTCCTCGGACGTGGTGCGCGAAATCGCCAAGCTCGCTCCACGAGTGCGGCGCGTGTCGGGCGAGGACCCGGTCAGCAATGCGATCGAACTTGCGCGCTACTCACACGGTGGCTTCGGATGGAACGTCAACGACCCTGGTCACGGCTTCGTCGTCGCGGCATCAGAAGACCCGCTTGACGCAGCGGCCGCGGCGCCGCTGTCAGGGTCGGGGACGTGGGGACCGTTGCTGCTCACCGACAGCGCCGATACCCTTCCCGCGGCGCTGCGCGGTTACCTGCTCGACGTCAAGCCGGGCTACACGACCGACCCGACGCGCGCCTTCTACAACCATGTCTGGGCGATCGGAGACCAG
>JASLJO010000323.1 GCA_030152505.1 Solirubrobacterales bacterium
TTCGATCCGCGCGCCGAGATCGTCGAGCGCGCCATCGGCATCCCGCTGGGCCGACTGCGGGCGACCGTCGTACCGCGCGAGCCCGGCCGCCTCGACATGGAGATCCGCACCGCGGAGGTCGAGCCGGCGCTGGTCTTTCCAGGCCCTGAGCACGCCGTCGCCGGCCAGACGGTCCTCCTCGAGGGCGGGCTGGGACCACACAAGTGGGTCGACCGCGGCCTGATCGACGAAACCGAAGCGCGCCTGCCGGCCGATGCGCTGGCCGTGATCGTCGACTATGGCGGCGCGGTGCTCGAGGCGTCTCGGGCAAATATCTTCGCCGTGCGCGGGGGCACGTTGGAGACACCGCCGGCGGATGGGCGACTCCTTCCGGGCATCGCACGCGGCCGGATAGCGGAAGCGGCCGAGGCGATGGGACTCGAGACGCGCGAATGCGAGTTGACGATCGGCGACCTGATCGGCGCCGAAGAGGTCTTCTTCGCCGGCTCGGTACGGGGCGTCGAGCCGGTGCGGACGATCGACGGGGTCGAGCTCGCCTGTCCGCACACGATCGGGGCTCGGGTGGGTGCCGAGCTGAAACGTGCCTGGATGCCCGCCCGCGTCACCGCGGGCTCAGGCTGAGAGCGGCACCCGCTGCAGGCGCCGCAGACGCTCGGCGACGCGATCGGCGCGTGCGGTGAAGCTGTCCATGCCCGCCTCGTCCCCACTCTGACGATCGGCAACTGGCTGCTCGCGTCCGGCAGTGGCAATCGGGGGGGCGTGAGCCAGCGCCGCGCTGGCACGCTCGGCCAGCTCGGCGGCTCGGCGCGCCTGCTCGGCCGCATCGAGCGCCGCGGCGCCGACGGTCATCACCGCCGCCTCCGATGCCCGGGCCGTGGCCAGCGCCTCGTCGATGCGCTCGACCAGCTCGCCCAGCAGGGGCGGACGGGAGCGCTCAGGCAGCGTCCAGTCCTCGGCGCTCTCGGGCTCACTCATCCACTCCATTTACGGCAGCGGCCTTCGAATCCCTGCGAAGCTGCGCCACGACGGACCGGCTACCTCAGGAAACCGGCTGAACGGCGCCACGGGCCGCGAGCCGCAGCGCTTCGCCCGGCACCGGGCTGAAGACCTCGATCTGCAGGTCTGCCCCCGGATATGCCAGGTGCGCGTTCTTCGGTGACGTCGGGTCGATCAGCAGCACAGCGCCGTCGTCGGTCTTGCCGAGTTTCGCTCCCGGCTCTTCGCGGGCCGCTTTGCGCAGGGCGGCGACGCCGCCGTCTTCCGCATAGGTGGCGACGGTGACGAAGCTCGCGCGCTGGTCCCCCGCGTCCACGCCGTTCGGCAGGTAGCGGACATAGATCCGACCCGAGTCGGAGTCGGTCAGCTCGTAGGTGTCGTCGGGACGCTCACCAAGCCAGTAGACGGGCGTGTCCTGCTTGCCGGTGAAGTCGGACAGCTCCGATGCGCTCACCGCCTCCGGCTCGTTCTTCGTGGGCGTAGACGAGTCGTCGTCACCGACTGCCCAGATGAGCAGGACCGCGACGAGCGCGGCGGAGAGAACGACCAGAAGCGAGATCAGTAGACGACGAGTCATGGAAGACAGATTGGAACGCTATAAGGCAGCAAGGTCGGCAAAAGACGGAGGGCCCGGCCGCGCCCTGCGCGGCCGGGCCCTCCGTCTGCGTCCCCTTATCCCAGCGGGATGACGGTGATCGTCCTATTCGAGAACGAGCTTTCGCCTTTGTCGCTGCCGGACTTCTTGTACTGGAGGGTGAACACGTTCGTGCCCGCGGTCAGGTTGGTCACCACCGTGGTGACGCTGGCCTGGATGCCGCCGGTGCCACCGCTGCTTCCGTGTTCGCGGATCACGGCCCGCGAGTCGCTCGCGGCCTGGGTGGTCGCACCCGAGACCGCGAAGCTCATGTAGGCCGTGTTGTTGGTGCCCTGCGCGGGCATCACGAACCCGGTGATGATCACCATCGCCTTCGTCCCGGTTTCCAAGGAGACCGATGGGTTGGTCCCGGCACCCGCGCCGGCAAGGGTCGCCGTGTAGCCGGTCGAGGAGGTCGTCCCCACGCCGGTGCTGGTGGCAGTCGCCGGCGTGCCGAGGCCGGGGTCACCCTTGTCGCCCTTGAGGCCCTGGATTCCCTGAATCCCCTGGTCGCCCTTGTCGCCCTTCAGGCCTTGGATTCCCTGAATCCCCTGGTCGCCCTTGTCGCCCTTGAGGCCCTGGATCCCCTGGTCGCCCTTGTCGCCCTTGAGGCCTTGGATGCCCTGGATCCCCTGGTCGCCTTGGTCACCCTTGAGGCCTTGGATCCCCTGGTCACCCTGGTCGCCCTGGTCACCTTGGTCGCCCTTGTCGCCCTTGGCGCCGATCAGCGGCGTGCCTGAGGTCCAGACCCCGCCCACCTTGGGCCCGTAGATTTCGTAGCTGTCGGTGTCGATGTAGAAGTCCCCATCGGCTCCTTCGTCCGCTTCGGGGGTACCCGAACCGCTCAATACCGTGCGGCCGTCGGCACCGTCGCTTCCATTGGTTCCATTGGTGCCGTTGGTTCCCGCGGGTCCCTGGAGCCCTTGGAGGCCCTGGACACCCTGGTCGCCCTTCTCGCCTTGGAGACCCTGGTCGCCGGTGTCGCCCTTGAGGCCCTGGTCACCCTGCAGACCCTGGTCTCCCTTGTCGCCTTGGAGGCCCTGGTCGCCGGTGTCGCCCTTAAGGCCCTGGTCACCCTGGTCGCCC
>JASLJO010000059.1 GCA_030152505.1 Solirubrobacterales bacterium
TGGGTCCTCAGGCTCGCATTCGCGAGGAGTTCCTGAGGACCCCACCCCCGACTCCCCCCACGCCCGAAGCGCACAAGCGAGCTTCCAAGCCACCGCCGTCCCACAGAGTTCCTCGAACGGGTAGCCATCAAGTCCCGGATGCAGGATCGGACAGTTGGGCAATGCGTCGCCCGGCTGATGGTGATCGGTGACCACCACCTCCATTCCCAGCTTCCGTGCCAGCGCCACCTCTTCGATCGCGGTGATGCCGCAATCGACCGTGATCAGCAGCTCGGTGCCGCGCTGTGCCAGCTTCTCGATGTTCTCGGCGCAGAGCCCGTAGCCGTCGGCGATCCGGTCGGGGATCAGCCAATCGCACTCCGCGCCGAGCTCGCGCAGCATCCCAACCAGGATCGCCGTCGCGCAGACCCCGTCGACGTCGAAATCGCCGTGGACGGTGATGCGCTTCCCATCTCGCACGGCCGTGGACACGATCTCCACGACCTTCGCCATCGACTCGAATGCCCGAGGCGGGTGCGACTCGTCGGCGGCGAGGAAGGCGCGGGCCGCCTCCGGGGTGCGGTAGCCACGCCGCACCAGGGTGACCGCGACGGGCTCGCTCAGCCCGAGCTCGTCGGTGAGCGCCCGCACCTCTCCGTAGGAGTAGGGCTCAGCCTTGTATGCATGGACGGGGGGCGCCACGCAGCCAGGCTAGGAAGCGCCTGGGACGGATTTCGGCGCAGATCAGGCCGCTTGTTCCGAGCGAACGCCGATCAACCAGACGACGGCGAGACCGATCGCCACGCCGGGTATCGCGGTCAGCGCCGTCGCCACGTCGGTCGTACCGAGCCCGCGACCGGAGAAAGTCTCGACGATCGCGCCAAAGACGACCGCACCGATCACGGAGCCGATGAAGGCGCCGACTATCCCCTGCCAAAAGCGATCGGGCAGGAAGACGGTGAAGTGCCAGAGGGCGATCCCCATCATGAACCAGACCAAGAGAGCCATCCGCTAACGATTCCTTCCGTGTTTGCGCCGCTGCTTACGTCGTTCGCGGCGGCGCTCGCTGCGTTCGCGCTGCTCCTGCACGGCGGGATCGCTTGCCGGGGCCGATGGTTCCTCCGTCGACAAGGGCGCCGGGTCGCCGCCGTTTCCGCCACTTCGCTCGCCGACAGCGACCGCGGCGAGCTCTTCGGCCCGCTCCTCGTCGGTCTCGCTGTCGTCGCTCAGCTTTGCCAGGGCGATGTCGTCGGCGAAGGCGGGAACCATGCCCTCGGCCCCGATGATCCGCTCTCGGCGCCGCGCAAAACCCTGCTCGCGTTCCTTCCACGCCGTGAGCACCGGCGAGGCGATGAAGATCGACGAGTAGGTTCCAGAGGCGATCCCGACCAGCATGGCGAAGGCGAAATCCTGCAGCGTCGTGCCGCCGAAGATCAGCAGCGCAGTGACCGCCAACAGGGTCGAGAAGCTGGTCGCCAGCGAACGGGTCAGAACCTCACTCATCGAGCGGTTGACGATCTGCGAGAACGCAGCCCGTGGCATCCGCGGCATGTTCTCGCGTATTCGGTCGAAGACGATGATCGTGTCGTAGAGCGAGTAGCCCAGGATGGTGAGGAAAGCGGCGACCGTCCCGCTCGTCACCTCCCGGCCGGTGAGCGCATAGACACCCGCGGTGATCAGGATGTCGTGGAAGAGCGCGATCAATACCGGTACCGCGAACTTCGGGTCGAAGCGGAAGGCGATGTAGGCGCAGATAACCAGCAGCGAGAAGATCAGCGCGTTGCGGGCGCTGTTGGCCACCGTGGCGCCGAAGGTCGGGCCGACGCTGGTGCTGTCGAAACCGTCCGCCTCGATCCCGTATTCGCGTTCGAGCTCCTGCTGCATCGAGTTGATCTGGCTCGGTTTCAGCGTGCTCGACTGGATCAGAAAGACGTTGTCGCCCAAGCCGGGGTTGCTCTCCCGCTGCACCTCCCCCCCGGAGATCCCAGCCTTGTCGAGCGCTTCGCGCACCCCCTCCTCGTCAGTCTGCTTGGTCAGCGCGACCTCGACCCGCGTGCCCGACTCGAAGTCGATGCCGAGGTTGAGCTGCTTGGTCGCCAACGCCAGGGCGCCGACGATCAGGATGCATCCCGACAGGCTGAAGAACCACCGGCTCGCGCCCATGAAGTCGAAGTGCCAGCGCATGCGCTGGTCTCCAGAGGCGCCGAGCACGCTCGGCGAGCGCAACAGCCGTGAGCGACTCATGCTGAGCAGCAGCGCCTGGGTGAAGACGACCGCCGTCAGCAGCGAGACGATCGTGCCGACACCGAGGGTGAAGGCGAAGCCCTTGACCCCGGCCGTTGCCAGGACGAAGAGGACGAAGGCGGTGAGCAGGGTGACGACGTTGGCGTCGACGATCGTGGCGATTCCACGCCGGTAGCCCGCGGCGATCGCGCTGGCCATCGGTCTGCCGGCGCGCACCTCCTCCTTGATCCGCTCGAAGATGACGATGTTGGAGTCGGCGGCGACGCCGATCGTCAGGATCAGGCCCGCGATCCCCGGCAGGGTGAGGGTGATCGGGATCAGTTTGATCAGGGCGAAGAAGATCACCCCGTAGGCGCCAAGCGCCAGCGCCGCGACCAAGCCGAGGAAGCGGTAGTAGAGCAGCAGGAAGAGGACGACGAGCGAAAGGCCGACGATCCCGGCCTTGATGCCCTGATGCAGCGCTTCGCTGCCGAGCGTCGCCGAGACCTGCGTCTGGCTGATTAGGTTGAGGTTGATCGGCAGCGCGCCGCGCTGGAGGAAGCTGGCCAGGTCCTGGGCGTCGCCGATGCTGTTGAAGCCGCCGGAGATCTGCGCCCCGGTGCGGCCGTCGATTCCGTCCGGGTTTTCGGCGAAGTTGATGATCGGCCGCGTCTTGACTTCGTTGTCGAGGATGGCGGCGAAGTGGCCGGAGAGCCGTTCGGCCTGTTCGCCGGAGGGGCCGATCGCTCGGGCCTGCCCGCGCTGGGCGATCTGGCGGGTGACTTCCTGGAACGCATCGCGGCCGTTGCCGGTGAACTGAAAGGTGACGGCCGGTCCGACTTCCTGCTGTTCGGCCTTGGGGTTGGTGATTTCGGTGCCGGAGAGGGCGGGGTCGTCCTTGAGCGCGTACCAGCCCGGTTCCGCGTCTTCGATCACCTGCCCTTTGCTGTCGCTGGGCTTTTCGGAGACCACGATCGTCCCCTGCGGCACCTTGACCATGGTTCCGGAGCTGTGAGGCCGTTTCTTGCCGCTGGGGTCGATGTAAAGGTCTTCCTTGGTGAACTCGGGGCCATCGATCAACTTGTGCGGCGGCGCCTTCTCGAAGAGGTAGTAGGTGGTCGGCTGGCTGCAGTTTTCGCAGTCAGGCACCGGCTTCTGTTCGGAGGCCAGCTTGGCGGCGTTGTACTCGGTGGCGAAGGCGCCGGCGAAGATCAGTTGCT
>JASLJO010000108.1 GCA_030152505.1 Solirubrobacterales bacterium
TCACGTCTTTGCCGAGACCGTGGGGCAGGGCGAGCGTGCCGCGCAGCTGCTCCTCGGCGTGGCGGACGTTGACGCCGAGCCGCATGTGCAGCTCGACCGTCTCGTCGAAGCCGGCGCTGGCCGTCTCCTTGATCAGCGCGACCGCCTCGGCGGGCGGGTAGGCGCGTTCGCGCTGCACCTTGCCGAGCTGTTTGCGGTAGCGCTTGCCGTGGGCCATCGAGCTTCCTATTTGACGTCGACGCCCATCGAGCGGGCCGTGCCGGCGATGATCTTCGAGGCGGCGTCGAGGTCGTTGGCGTTGAGGTCGGGCATCTTGCGCTCGGCGATCTGGCGGATCTGCTCCGGCGAGATCGTGCCGACTTTGTTCACGTGCGGCTCGCCCGAGCCCTTGGAGATGCCGATCGCTTCGCGGATCAGCACCGCGGCCGGCGGCGTCTTGGTGATGAAGTCGAAGCTGCGGTCCTCATAGACGGTGATCTCAACCGGGATGATCGTGCCGCCCTCGCCCTGGGTCTGCGCGTTGAAGGCCTTGCAGAACTCCATGATGTTGACACCGTGCTGGCCCAGCGCCGGGCCGACCGGCGGCGCCGGATTGGCGTTGCCCGCCTGGATCTGCAGCTTGATGAGGGTGAGGACTTTTTTCGCCATTGGGATCGGGAGGGTAGCGGGCCCGGCTAGATCTTCTTCACCTGGTCGTAGTTGACCTCGACCGGGGTCTCGCGGCCGAAGATCGAGACCAGCACCTTGAGTTTGGCAGCGTCCTCGTTGATCTCGGCGATCTCGCCGGAGAAGTCGGAGAGGGGGCCGGAGATGACTTTGACCGATTCGCCGACCGAGAACTGCGCCTGGGTGCGCGGCCGCTCGGCGGTCTCGCGGTGCAGCAGGCGGTCGACCTCCGGTTTGGAGAGTGGCACCGGCTTGTTGCGCGAGCCGACGAAGCCGGTCACGCCGGGGGTGTTCTTGACCAGGCCCCAAGCGTCGTCGGTCATCTCCATGTTGACCAGGACATAGCCGGGCATCGTGCGTTTCTCTTTCGGTTCTTTCTGGCCTTCTTTGTTGAGTTCCATCACCTGCTCGGTCGGCACCACCACCTGGCGCACGTTGCGGTTCTGGGCCATCGTCTGCACCCGGTGCTCGAGATTGTGCTTGACCTTGTTCTCGTGCCCGGAGTAGGTGTTGATCACGTACCAGCGATACATCTGGAGGACGTCCTTGCTCTCGGGATCCGCTAGAGGATCTGCTTGACGAGGAAGCTGAAGGCGCTGTCGAGAACGCCGAGGTAGGTGGCGGCGACGGCGACGAAGATGATCGTCACCGCGGTCGCCTGCACGAGGGTTTCACGGTCCGGCCACTGGACTTTGCGGAGCTCCGCCCAACAGGAGACGAGGAAGCCAATGACGCCGCCGCGCTGGCGCTTCTCGGCCTGGGCCTGTTTTTGACGCTTGGCGACCTGCTCGCGCTCCTTGCGCTTCTGCTCCTCGCGCCGGCGCTTCTCGGTCTGCTTGAGGGCCTTGGCCTCGGCGCGACGGGCGCTGAGGCCCTTGGGCGCATCGGGGGTTTCGAGGTCTGCTTCGGGCGCGCCGACGGCCATCCCCGCCTCGACCGCCTCGACCTCGGCAACGTCGCCGGAGACGCCGACCTGGGTGTCGTGCTGGGCTCGGGCCTCGGACTTGCGCTTGCCATCGCCTCCGGAGCGCTGCTGCTCTTCAGCTTCGCGGGCGCGTTTCTCCGCCTTGCGCTGTGCGCGGGTCTTGGCCATCGCCCGCTACCTGGTCTCCTTGTGCGCCGTGTGGTGGCCGCACCAGCGACAGTACTTGCGCATCTCGATCCGGTCCGGCGTGTTTCGCCGCGACTTGTTGGTCTGGTAGTTGCGCCGCTTGCACTCTTCGCAAGCCAGCGTCACCGCAATGCGGACATCTCCGCGAGCCATGTTCTCCTCGTTGCCGAACGGACGCCGTTACAAGAGAAAACCCCGGGCCGAGGCGCGAGGCTGTGCCGAAGGATAGCGCTCCTGGGCATCCCGGGATTCCTCGCAAGGTGCCCCTTCGGCTGATGCGCCGGCATCGGCACGGGGGCGAATCGGCGTACCCGGGCGCCTTTCTTTCCCAATGGAGCGGAAAAGCGCCCGGGACATATGGATCGCCGAGATAGCAGCGCACCAGCATGGCGTTCTTTCCCTCGCCCAGCTTCACGAAGGAGGCCTGAGCGACACGGCGATTTCGAAGCGTTGTCGCAACGGCCGTTTGCATCGGTTGCACCGGGGGGTCTACGCCGTCGGCCATGTTGCTCCAAGCAACGAGCGGCTGTGGATGGCGCGGTTCTGGCCTTCGGAGACGGTGCCGTGCTCAGCCATCGAAGCGCGGCAGCGCTCTGGGGGCTGCTTCCCCCGATTGAAGGACCGGTCGACGTCTCTCTGCCCAGCAGAAGCGGGCGCCGGCAGCGCCGGGGCATCCGCATTCACCGTCCTGAATCACTGCGGCCGCAGGAGACAACCCGGCGACGAGGTGTCCCCGTTACCTCTCCGGCCCGCACCCTGATGGACCTCAGGACGTCAGTCCCTCCGCGTGAGCTGCGTCGAGCGGTCCGGCAAGCCGACTTTCTCGGCCTGCCGACTGGTCCGGACATCGAGGTGGACAAGACGCGCAGCGAGCTCGAGCGTCGCTTCCTCTGGCTCTGTCGCCGCCATCACCTGACCAAACCGGCGACCAACGTCCGCATCGGCAGGCTGGCGGTCGATTTCTGCTGGGTGGAGCAGCGGCTGATCGTCGAGACGGACGGCTACCAAGCCCATCGAGGCAGAGGAGCGTTTGAGGACGATCGAGGCCGAGATCTCAAGCTACGGGCGCTCGGCTTCGAGGTGGTGCGCCTTTCTTACCGGCAGGTTTTCCATGAATCGGCTGAGGTTGCGGCCGTCCTGCACTCGGCCCTCGGGCTCCGTCGGGCGCGTTAGTTGCCATATAGGCAAGAAACGTGCCCGGGCCGGCTCAGAGGCCGAGGGTTTTGGCGATGATCGTGCGCTGGATCTCGGAGGTTCCCCCGTAGATCGTCGAGACCATGGTGGCGCGCACGAGACGCTCCATGTCGTACTCCGACGAGTAGCCGTAGCCGCCCATC
>JASLJO010000317.1 GCA_030152505.1 Solirubrobacterales bacterium
GGCACCCGACCCTCCGTCCCATACGGGCGCCCCACTGTCTCCTGGGAGAGCCGGCTGGTTGAATTTGACCCAGTATCCGGCTCTTACATATCCATCGCCGCCGTATTTCCAGCGCGTCGAGCGCGCAACGACAGGGCCACACTGCGGCACCTGTGACCTGGCACCGGAAAAGCAGACCACGTCTCCTTTTCTGACCGTGTCTGCTGGTTTAGTCGGTATCAGGTCTCCACCCCATCCGAATATCCCCTGAGGCACGACTCCATCGCTATCCACCCTGATCGCCTCCGCATCCGTGCTCACCCGTTCGAAATGATGCAATGCATCGCGCGCCACTTCCCCGACTTCCTTCCAATTACCTTCATTCCCTAGTGAGAAATTGGAATCGGTCGATCGATACACATTCTTTTCATACACATTCAGGCCGTTGCAATGGCCAGCGGTAAGTACAAAAAGGCGCCAGATCGCCTGGCCTGCGCGTTCGCCAGCCCTGTCCTTGGCGCCGAAGCCCGCAGTGCACATGCCATTTTCTTCGCGTACGGAAGGATAGGCAGCAGTGTAATGTTTGGAGAAAATTGCGTCACCGGCCCGCATCCTGCCTGCGTTGCGAAAGCGGCCCGACAGTAGACTGCCGCCGCCTGGATCGTATTCGACCGTGATGGGCGCGTTCGAGCTGAGCATGTTGTCGAGAATGCTTTCGACCTGGGCGACATCGGGCGTTCCTACGTACACGGCTCTCCCGGCTTCGTCCACATTCACACTGACGACTAATCCGCGCAAGGTGACATTCGAATCGATCGCATTGGAAACCGACTGAGAAGTTTCCTGCACTGAGATATATGAGGCGGTCGGGGTCGTGGGGTATATCTGCAGTCTGTCATCCGCTACCAAAGACAACGAGGCTTTCAGGCTCTCCAGCTGGTCAGCTTGGTTATTGGTAAACCCGACACGCATTATTCCTCCGGCCGGGTGATCCATGTAGTACCCGGCATAGCTGCCCGGGTTAGTCGCTTCCACCCATTCATCGATTCGGTCCGCATCGACATCGTAGAGCCATTGCCGATATTCCAACTCGGCCACGTCTCTGGGGCGTAGCGGAACCCCCCAACGATCCATCGTTGCTCTGGCAACTTGCCCGGCAGGGGTTTCAGGTTCGTACCAGGCTTTGATCAGGTTGAAGATCCGTTCGTTGAGCTCGATCTCATTGGCAACCGGATCGACGACATCGAGTCCGAATTCTTCACGGAACTTGGCTATATCCCGAAATTTCGGCGGAATCGGAGTCCCGGGCGCCGGAGGCGGGGGCGGAGGCGGGATGTTGACCCAGAATCGTTCGGCGGCCGTCTGTCCAAGCCGATCGGTGGTGATGACTTCGAGGTCGAGGCGACCGGGAGGATTCTCTTCGGTGCTGGTCACCCATGCGTCAAGTACGGTTTTGCACTCGATGCCTGCTGCTTCGGTTTGTGCACAGGTTGCTTCATCGACCAGATCGCTCCCATTTGCAATCACCTCGATCGAGGCGATCCCCTCCTCGGAGTGCGCTTGGACAAAGAGTTCGTGGTCACCGACCACCAGTTCTTTCCCCCGATTGTCGTAGAGATCACCCGCTATGTCATCGAAGGCAGGCGGCTGCAGGGCGTTCCACCACTTGAGCACTGAGCCGTCGGCGCCGATGTCGTAGGTCACATGCGGCGCATTCGGGGGAATGACAACCGTGCGGCGCGGTTCGTCGAAGAATTCGAATTCCGTTTTCTTCGCCGGTTCCGCCCCTGCGGGGTCGACGGTCACCGAGCTGACGCGGCCATAGGTCGCGTTGTAGGTGATTTCGGCCCAGGTCCCGTTTGGCAGCGTGACTTTCGTCATGCGGCCCGCGCCGTCGTAGCTGTATTTGGCTTCGCCTTCAGGGCCGGCGTAGGAGGTCAGCCTGTTGCCGACGTGCTGGTAGACGTTTTCGCCCGCCTGCGCTCCGGTGACGGCACTGACGAGCCCGCTCGTGCTTTTTACGGTGACCTGGGGATCGCCGTCGTTCAGTTTCAGTTCTTCAGCTATCGGGGAGGTGTAGTTGGCGACCAGCCATTGATGGACGCGGTTGTTGTTGGGGTCTGAGACCCAGAGGTGGCCCTTGGCGTCGAGAGCGATGCCCATCGGGTAGTCCAGGCTGAACTGGCCCGGGCCCGACCCGGCGGAGCCGAACTGGCCTACGTACTGGCCAGCGAGGTCAAAGCGCTGCACCCGGTTGTTTTCCTTGTCGGCCACCCAGACATTGGCCTGGTTGTCGATCGTGAGCGTCGCGGGGTGGTTGAACTGGCCGTTGCCCGATCCGACGGAGCCGACCTGTTTGAGCAGTTCGCCGTTTGAGTTGAAGACCGAGACGCGGTTTTTCTGCCAGTCGGCGACCCAAACGTTGCCGACGGAATCGACATCGAGCCCCATCGGCCCGCCCAGCGTGCCCGTGCCGAAGGCTTTGACGAATTCCCGTTCCTCGTTGAACTTCTGCACACGGGCGTTCAGGTAGTCGGAGACCCAGATGTTTCCTTTGGCGTCCGTTGCGACGGCTTCGGGCTTTGAGAACTGGCCGTTGCCGCTGCCGAGAGAGCCGAATTTGGCGAGGAATTGGCCTTCTGGGCTGAACTTCTCGATCCGGTTGTTGTTGGAGTCGGCGACCAGCAGGTTGCCGTCGCGATCGACCACAATCGAGGACGGTCGGTTGAACTGGCCATCGCCGCTGCCGAGAGAGCCGAATTTGGCGAGGAATTTGCCGGTCGGGTCGAACTTCTCGATGCGGTTGTTCGACTTGTCGGCGACCCAGACGTTGCCCTGCAGGTCGATAGCGACGCCGGTCGGGAATTTGAACTGGCCATCGCCTGATCCGACGGAGCCGAAGGACGCGTTGAAGACTGGTTTTGAGATCGGCACCAGCCACTGCTGGACGCGGTTGTTGTTGACGTCGGTCACCCAGAGGTGGC
Source organism: Solirubrobacterales bacterium (assembly GCA_030152505.1). Lineage (GTDB taxonomy): Bacteria > Actinomycetota > Thermoleophilia > Solirubrobacterales > 70-9 > VRUE01. The sequence continues at coordinate 2,964 of JASLJO010000317.1, forward strand.
CCTTGGAGTCCGCGGCGATACCCATCGGGTAGGCGAAGCTGAACTGGCCGGCGCCCGAGCCGGCTGAGCCAAACTTTTCGACGAACTGGGCCGAGAGGTTGAACTCCTGAACGCGGCTGTTGTTCTGGTCACCGACCCAGACGTTGCCGAGGCTGTCGACTTCGACCGCATCGGGCCGGTTGAACTGGCCGTTTCCGGTGCCGGTCGTGCCGAATTGGCTGAGGAATTCGCCGTTGTTGTTGAAGGTCGAGACCCGGTTGTTCTGCCAGTCGGTCACCCAGACGTTGCCGGAGGGATCGACGTCGATGCCGGTCGGTTCGCCGAGCTGTCCGCTGCCTGCGCCTTTGGAGCTGACGACTTTGACGAAGGTGCCCGTGGAGTTGAACTTCTGCACCCGCCCGGCGTAGGTGTCAGAGACCCAGATGTTGCCGGAGCCATCGACGGTGATCCCTTCGGGCCCTGAGCCGGTGAACTGGCCGTTGCCGGTTCCTTTCGAGCCGAACTGAGAGAGGTAGGCTCCGCTCGAGGAGAAGCGCTCGACGCGGCAGTTGCCGGCGTCGGTGACGAGCAGATCTCCGTTTGAGGCGAT